>JBKQMK010000490.1:0-3614 GCA_052146735.1 Desulfomonilaceae bacterium
ACATCACGAAAGTGCTCTATCCGAACGATGAACCAGCTCAAGGCAAGCAACTCCGACTGGAACAACAGTACTTCTTTGTGTCCTGCTCCTTGCAGGACATGCTGCGAGTCTGTTCAATAGGCAATTTGGCGCCGACCAGATTTCATGAAGCCTTTGCAGTTCAGTTAAATGACACGCACCCCGCTTTGGCGGTACCTGAACTTATGCGCCTTCTCATCGATGAACACGGCATCGAATGGGATGAGGCATGGGAGGTCACGCAGAAAACGTTCGGTTATACCAATCACACGCTGCTTCCCGAAGCTTTGGAGAAATGGCCTTTACCATTGTTCCAGTCTCTTTTTCCGAGGCACGTGGAAATCATTTTCGAGATCAATCGCCGATTTCTGGAAAAGGTTCGAGAGCGGTACGCGGGAGATGACGATCGCTTGGCTCGGATGTCTTTGATCGACGAAACGGGTGAAAAATATGTCCGGATGGCCAATCTAGCTTGTGTGGGTAGTCATGGTATTAACGGTGTGGCAGAGTTGCACACGGAATTGTTGAAAAAAGATGTTCTCCGCGACTTCTATGAACTCTACCCGGAAAAATTCAGCAACAAGACGAACGGCGTGACTCCCCGGCGCTTCATGGTGTTGAGTAACCCCGGTCTGGCAGACTTGATCACCGGCAGGATCGGAGATGGCTGGATTACGGACCTGGAGCAACTCCGGAAACTTGAGGCTCTTGGGGAGGACAAAGAGTTCAAGACCGAGTGGACTCGCATCAAGAGACTTAACAAGATCGATCTGTCCGAAGCTATTCGTAATCGTACGGGCATTGTCGTGGACCCGGACTCACTCTTCGACATTCAGGTCAAACGTTTTCATGAATACAAGCGACAACACCTCAACGTGCTGCACATCCTGACCCTCTATAACCGTATTAAACGGAATCCGGACGTGGACATTGTACCCCGAACCTTCATTTTCGGAGGGAAAGCCGCTCCAGGATATTTCATGGCGAAGCTGATCATCAGGTTGATCAATGCAGTAGCGGACGTGGTGAATCACGATCCGGACGTACAAGATCGCATCAAGGTCGTGTTCTTCCCCAATTTCAATGTGAAGAACTCGAAATTGATCTACCCTGCTGCAGAGCTTTCAGAACAGATCTCCACGGCGGGAAAAGAGGCTTCAGGAACCGGGAACATGAAGTTTTCGATGAACGGAGCCATCACGATTGGCACTTTGGACGGCGCCAATGTGGAGATCAGAGAAGAAGTCGGGCCTGAGAATTTCTTCCTCTTCGGGCTTACGGCCGAGGAGGTATACGATCTTAAATCAAGAGGTTATCAGGCACGTGATATTTATGAGACGAATGATCAATTGAAGGCCGTCATCGGCCTCATCGCATCCGAGCATTTCTCTTCAGGGGATCCTGAGCTGTTCAAGCCGCTCGTTGATTCGCTGCTCTATCATGACGAATACCTGCTGTTTGCCGATTATCAATCATACGTGGACTGTCAGGACCGTGTCAGCAAGACCTATCGAGATCGAGATGCCTGGACGCGAATGTCGATCCTAAATGCAGCCCGAATGGGTAAATTCTCATCCGATCGCACGATTCGACAGTATTGCGATGAAATCTGGAAGGTGAGTCCCATTCCGGTGAGTCTCGAAGATCCTGAGGATGAGGAATAAACATACGGGACCACTCCCTACCTTTTACGGAGACGCTGTCAACAAGTTGAAGGAAGCGGAGACGTCTTAGGAAGATCATTCCGGCGAGCCTCTGTGCTCAGTTTCCGGAGGATACCTTCAAAGACCGATCGGTCAGCTTCCCGGGGACGTTCTCCCTTCCGACCATCCGGGACGTATTTATGGAAGAGACATGTTTCTAACTACCCGATATCCTGATAAGGAAACCTACAAGGAAAGTCATTGGACTTAACTGCGTACGAGAGCCGAATAATTCCGACCATGACCGATGCTCTGCGGCGCATTCGAGCGCTTCGAGATTCGGACTACTGGGGGGCTGCAGCTAGAGTCGGATTCGCTGCAGATGAATTCCTCTCTGCTATGTCACTTGAAGCCACTAAAGAGAGAGTCGCCCAGAAGAATCCTTATGGATCTCGAGGCCCTGAGATTGTCACTCCGGCATGGAGCACTGACTCAGGCCATCTGACAAGGCGTCGCGTGCGAGGCAAGGGAAACAGTTTCGTTCATCCTCATCAGCGGCTTCTTTTAATGGAATACCAACGTCTCCTATTGATCCTTCTGCGATCGTTCAGTGAACGTTCCGACGAACTGGCCCACCTCACATCGCTTGCCTTGACTGACCAGGCGGTCAGCCGCTTTACAATGCTTGTAGCAAATCATGATGTGTGGTCCGATGAGCGATTCTGGGACGCCTGGAGTCATCCCGCATGTTACCTACACCGGGAAGTCTTGGGCGCTTTGCAGAATCTTCTCGTCCAGGAGTACGAAGGCGAACATGCCACCGCGGGGATCGTCTTCATCAAATCTAGTGACACAGATCGACTTCGCTGGTTGCCTTATATCCACAATGGGCTCGATCTCCGCACCCAGCCTAGGTTCATCCGCAAGTTAAGTGACGGGAAGAGAACCGTCTTCGTCTTTGGCGGCTGTGGCGAATTCCTGGGACTGTTTTCGGTGGAGTCCTTATACAATATGGTGGAACCAACATGCAGCTGGCGTATCGCGAGGCATGGGCTACTCGAGTTTCGAGTCGGCAGTGCTCTTCGTCTTATTTACAGGGATGGAAGATGGAGTTACGTCGATATCGAAAATAACCGAAGCCTTATGTACGATCGAGAGCCGTCATTGATCGGCCCGAATCAGATAATGTGGGAAGTCGCGATGCAGCTGCATGAGACCGGGCAAGGTGGATTGCTTTTGATCGTTGAAGACCCAGAGCAACTGATCAAAAAGGATCTCTGCGTGGCTTCCGCTCTTAATCTACCTGGACCGACCAGAATTGAGAACGAGGAAAGGCGTCTCGGCAAGGAAGGCATTGCGAGGCTCACAAAGCCTGTTGTTAGGGACCTGATGCTTCGCCCAAAAGACTTGCTCCTCGAGCAGTTTCGGAATCGCTGTGTCAGTGACATTGGTGTTGATATACTGACTGCTTTGGCGGCCGTAGATGGAGCACTGATTGTCGACCGCACGGGCAAATTGATTACGTTCGGTACCATATTGCGAGTTCCAGGGCGCCGAGCGGCTGAAGAGGATGAGGGTGCCCGTACAGCAGCAGCACGATTTGCTTCGAAGTTCGGATTGGCAATCGCAGTCAGTGCCGATGGCCCGGTGTCTGCGTACTACCGAGGGAAGGAACTTTGACACAGTTCCGTTTGAACCGGGCATCGTATGCCATATCGATACAGTGCATTTCGGAAAAGAGAAGACCCAGAAATGGCTGATGGTTCGACTTGATGAGCCGAAGGGCAGTGAAACTGCAAAAGAAGGTCAAAAATAGGCTTAGAGCTAAACCGTAAAATGAAGAGGTTCCGCAACGAAGGGAGGGAGACCGTGACTGCTATTGCCAAGTATTCCGAGTTGGGGCTCGTGAACACCAAGGGCATGTTCACGAAGGCCATGGAAGATCGATACGCC
>JBKQMK010000491.1:0-3262 GCA_052146735.1 Desulfomonilaceae bacterium
GCCGCGCTCTGGAAGAGCCTCTTCGCCAGATAGCAGCTAATGCCGGCCAAGACGGCTCAATAGTCGTCGACAAGGTGAAGTCCAAAGAGGGAGCGTGGGGCTTCAATGCTCAGAAGGAAGTCTATGAAGACCTCCTGGAGAACGGCATAATCGATCCCACAAAGGTGACCAGGTTGGCGTTGCAGAATGCCGCCTCAGTTGCGGGCCTCATGTTGACCACCGAAGTCATGATTGCCGAGAAGCCCAAAGATAAAGAAGCGCCCGCTATGCCCGGTGGCGGTATGCCTCCTGGTGGCATGTACTAATCGTTTTGTGCGGGCTTGCTCGACGCTGTCACGCGTAGCTGGAGGGGAGGGGGTAGACAAGACCCCCTCTCCACCTTGCGTAAAAACTTGGAAAAGGGAACGTGCCTCGGTTTCCGATGAGCGAAGGGCGTCCGGGACTCGACTCTCTGCCTGCCGAATTTCTTCCCTAAGTTTTCTCCTTGTACCTGATCAGCGGTCCGAAAAACTCCGTCTCGCAATAGTGGCACCTCAATGTAAGTGGCTCTTGAGTAACTACGAGAAATTTGCCGGGAACCTCTTCGTGATTGGTTATGCAGAACCTATCCGGGCACACAACGATATCCCCGACGGTATTCGGAATCTGAACCTTGTGTTTTTCTATGACCTGGCCGTTGGCGATTCGGGTTATGGTAGCAAACGGGGCAATAAGCGCGACCACATTGAGCATATCACGGGTGAAGCTCAGGTTTTCCACCTTTATTATGTCCTTCTTCTTCATAGACGGAGATTCAAAGTTTATTCCAATGGCTATGATGTCCCCAGTTTCCCGTGCGAGCGTGTTCAACCCCAGAACTCGTGATATGAGGTAAGCTTTGCCCGCAGGGATGTGGTCGATGACGATACCGGTCTGGATCTTTGCAATAGTGATCGATCTTTCTCTCATCGGACGGCTCCCAGGATCAGTGCAAGCAGTGTTTCCCGCACGAAAAGCCCGTTTCGGGCCTGCTGAAAGTAGTAGGCGTGAGATGTGTGATCCACGTCGGGAGCGATCTCGGTCACGCGCGGGAGTGGGTGCATAACCTTCATGTGGGGCTTTGCATGTTTTAGCATGCTCGCTTCAAGCCGGTAGATGCTCCTCAACTTTTCCGCGACGGCAGTTCGGTCTTCAAACCGCTCCTTCTGTATTCTCGTCATGTATAGGACGTCCACCTCAGAGATGAATTCCTCTATGCGACTCCCCTCAGTGAACGAGACGCCCCTGGACGACTCGGCTTTGCTGCACTTGTCGATCAGGGATCTGGGCATGGCCAAGTCACGGGGAGAGATGAAGAACATGGTGCAGTTATCATACTTCAACAGGGCTTCAGTCAGGGAATGGACAGTGCGGCCGTTCGCCAAGTCTCCCACCATCGCAATGGTCAGCCCATCCAGCTTTTCCTGGGTCTCCTTGATTGAGTACAAATCCAACAAAGTCTGGGTAGGGTGTTGATTCGGACCGTCCCCGGCGTTGATCACGGGAATTTCAGCAGCCTCTGCGGCCAAGCGCGCTGTCCCTTTCAGCGGATGCCTGATCACGATCACGTCAAAGCCGTACCCGTCATGCATCTTCACTGTATCCCACAGAGATTCTTCTTTTACTGTGGACGTAATGTTGGCATCGTAAAACCCGCCGACCTCACCTCCTAGATTGCGCATGGCCACTTCGAAGGAGGTGCGGGTCCGGGTCGACGGCTCAAAGAAGAGCATGGCCGAGACCTTATCCTTGCACAGATTCTTTTTTCCCGGATGATTTCGGACAGTTTCGACTTTCGAGAGGATCTCGTCGATTTCCTCCCGAGTCAGATCATTCATGGAGATGATATCTCTGTTTTGAAAGTTCATCCTCGTTCACCTCGAAAATCGACTTCCTTGGCGGAGTGTTCCGGGGGTTCTCTGTAGGCTCAAAACAGGACTGCCCGCCTGGCTTTCCCGAATAGCCGTCATTAAATTGTTGAAAGGCGGATCGCTTCAGAAAACGTATCGTTTTCCACGGACAACCGTTCCTACCACTCTAGCAGGCAGGGCTACGCCCTCGAAGGGGGACCATCCGCAGAGAGTCCCCAGAGGCCCCCGCCACT
Source organism: Desulfomonilaceae bacterium (assembly GCA_052146735.1). Lineage (GTDB taxonomy): Bacteria > Desulfobacterota > Desulfomonilia > Desulfomonilales > Desulfomonilaceae > CAWBBA01. The sequence goes on from JBKQMK010000491.1 coordinate 2,123, forward strand.
TGATCTGATTCCCTTCCACCAGCGTAGATCCTGTGGTATCCAGCAGAGTGAAGGACGCGGCGTATCCGCTTTCGATGGCCCCATGAGGTAAATCGAGTTCCTTACGAAAGAGTCTAGCCGGTGCTGCCGAGAGAACCTCAGCTACGCGTTCCGGCCGGAATCCGCATTCATTCATGAGCCAGCCGGAGAATGGGGCCAAGGTGTCCAGGTGTGGCATGCCCGGCGATCCACCCCTCTTGTCGTCCATCGTGTGGGGAGCGTGATCCGATGCCAGTAGGTCAACCACACCATCCTTCAAGGCATCCACAAGGAATCGCCGGTCATCCTCCGCGCGCAGGGGGGGATTACAATCTAGGAGGGCTGATGCCGGTATCTCTTTCGCTCCCGTCGCGAAGACGTTCCCCTCTCGGACGCTGAAAAAAAGATGATGCGGCGTTACCTCACAGGTGACGCGATCTTCAGACACTCGATTATAGTCGCAAATCAGTGACACCGCTTTTTCCGTCGAGACATGGCAGATATGGCTGTGTAGTCCCAACTTGGCCGTGAGTTCAAGGATTTTTTCCACCGCCCTTATTTCGGCTTCCGCGGGTCTGGTTTTCCATCGAGGTCCATCTCCTCTGAAGTTCTTGAGGGTCTCCGGGTCCTCCGCGTGAAAAAAAACTCGACATCCCCGGTATCGCACCAAAGCATTTTCCACATCGGCCCAGGTCGTGAAGGAAACCGGAGAGAGCGCTATATCAAGATACACCTTATACGGGACGTCTCCCCATGGTTCTGAATGCCCGGTTATGGCCGCAAACATGATAACTGGGCACCGCGAGGACGAGGCGATACGTTGTTTCTCCCTGTACGCATCGGCATTGTCCGGAGGTACGGGATCGTTCGGCATGGCTGCAAACAGGGTTACACCGCCGTTGATCGCAGCCTCGCCGGCGCTTCGAAACGTTTCCTTGCGGCAGGTCGCCTCCCATTGTGTCATAGCTTGTGCGTTCGAGGGACTTGGCCTGGGGTATTCTCTCGCGTGAACGTGCGCATCTATGAAACCGGGAAAAAGGAGATTGCCGTTGTCTTCATGCCTGTCCAATTCTTTGACGGAGACAATTGACCCGGCCTGGGGATCGACCCGAACTTCGGCCG
>JBKQMK010000492.1:0-27295 GCA_052146735.1 Desulfomonilaceae bacterium
GCCATAGGATAAGAAGCGCAGCCAGGGCCGCGAATTGAAGCGCGGCAACCGTTAGGTGGAGTACCATAGGGAGTGAACCTCCAGTCAAAATCATACAAGTATTTAACATTAAAACCAACTAATAACAATTGTTATTTAAAGTAACAAACAAGACTTGGGTCGCCTGTGGAAAATTAAGAGCAAGTGCTCGTTAGAAGGTCCTTTGTTTAGCCGCACTCTGCCCTGACATCTACAATTGCGAGGAGTGAAATCCCGCTTTCCACGGGAAAGCAATCTCCGGTGAGATGGACGTCATTCCCGCGTACGCGGTCCCGCGAGGCGCGGGACAGACTGGACCCCGGATCGGAGTCCGGGGTGACGGATGACCGGCAAGATGGCGGTCCCAGCGATGAGATTGCTTAGCCGGGCTCGCAATGAAATATTCGGAGAGAACATCTCCCCCGCGAGACTGAAAGGATCGGATGACGTAAAGGAAGCGAGATTGAGACTAACGTGAGGGGGTTGAACGTATGTACGCCTAGCCCCGCGTTTGGCACAGTAATTGCTTTATTCTAAAGCAACGAAACACGTACAAAACCATACCCTTTGAGCCCTCTACCAAGGGCTCTTTTTTTGGGAGTGTGGGATCTGCCATCCAACACAGTTTTGCTGGAATTGCTGGATGCACGAACTGCCCGATTTGGCGATGTGAATCTTGCCAATCCCGATGCCACGAGTGAGAAATAATTTCGCTTTGCAACAAAAAGGGATAATTTCTTCACACTGGTGCCTAAGAGCCTGTAGGGCAACCATACTCATTGGGGCTATCGTGGAAAGCTGCGGCTCCATCCGGAGCTCCGGTGCGTCACCCAGGCTCCTAGGAGTGTCACGTGCTCCGTTTCTTGCTTGGCTGCTCCTGAGATATGCGGACGAAATAGGCACCATCGCGCCAGGAACTCAGCAAAGTCCCGCGCAACGCGGGATTCCGAAACAGCCTCCGAGTCGCGCTCAAAATGAGACTCCTGTTTCACATAAATGCCGAGGGTTATTTGCCCCACTTTTGAACGCAACTTGGCATAAGACATTGCTGTCTTGACTGGACTCCCGCTCCCGGGCGTCGGCCAAAAGGTCTTGACATCTCTTGATGCATCTGCTTAGATGATCGTTTCAGAGGTTTGATCAGAACGTCGGGGATCGCCGTGAAAAGAACATTTCAACCGAGCAATACATCTCGTAAGAGAACTCACGGGTTCCGCATTCGGATGAGGACCAAAAGTGGAAGAATCGTCCTCAAGCGGAGAAGGGCAAAGGGACGCAAGCGTTTGTCGGTCTGATGTCCAAAGGTTTAGGCTGACTAAGCGAGACAGAATTCGACAATCCTCCGATTTTAGGAGGATCATGAGAAAGGGTGTCCGTTATAATACGCCTCATTTTCACATCCGCATGCTCAGAAACCCGCTGGGCGTAACACGGTTAGGGATCACTGCCAGCAGGAAAGTTGGGAAGGCTTGTGCTCGAAACCGGATCAAAAGAGGGCTAAGAGAATACTTCAGGCTGAATCGGGGCAAAATGCCGACCGGAACAGATATGGTATTCATCGCTTCTCAGGGGGCCGCGACCCTGGAAACGAAACAGCTCTTCGCAGAGTTGGACCGGTTTTTCGATACGAAATTCTGAACCTGGGAAAATACGCCCTTGGAGGGGTGATTCGGCTCTACCAGATCCTGATTTCCCCTCTCTTCCCTTCAGCTTGCCGCTTTTATCCCACCTGCTCAGAATATGCCCATGAGGCCGTGCTGACATACGGTGTGTTCAAGGGAGGCGCTCTAGCAGTCAAACGTGTTATGCGGTGTCGGCCATTTGGGCCCGCGGGCTTCGACCCAGTACCCTGAAGACACCCCAGCGCGCAAGGATGCGTTCGCTCAGAGATCATTCCCAATAATATCAGAGCCCCACGTCGGGGGAGAGAATAATGGATCGCAACCTTGTTCTGGCTATCGTTTTATCCATAGTGATAATCGTTGGATTTCAGGTCCTTTTTCAGACTTTTTCCCCTCCGCCACCTAAGAAACCGCTGACCACGACAGAAAGCACAAAGCAGCCGGTGCCTGGGCCTCCGGCCCGACAAGAGGCGATTGAAAAAGAGCGTCCCGCGGTGAAAGAGGCTTCGCCCGCGGCAACGTCTGAACCTCGCGTGCCGGCACCGACTCCACAGATCGGTGTGGCTCAGCCTGAGGAAGTGCATGTAAAAGTGGACAGCTTGAAGTATGAGGCTATCCTGTCATCGAAGGGTGGTCGGATCGTTTCATTCAAACTCAAGGATTATACACAGTCGCTACAAGGCCCCGAACTTGTGAATTTGTTCGATCCGGAGGGCCCGGATACTGCCGGCCCATCCATAATGTTCACGCGGCAGGATGAAACCTTTAATGACGCCTCGCTGGTGTTTGACCATGACTCTCCAACTAAGTCTGTTACCTTAAATGAGGTAGGTGCGAAAAAATCGATCACGTTCCGAAGCACCACTTCGGCCGGACTTACGATAGCTAAAACCTATACTTTTCGAGCTGACAACTACGATGTCGGCTTTTCGCTCACACTGACCAATACATCGGGCGAGGACACGAATTATTTGATCACGTTCCCGTGGCGAAAAGTGTATGCGGGCGAAGCAGGCCAAAGGTTCAGTTGGAACAGCGCGGAAATCCTTCTCAATGGCCAGATGAAAGACTATTATTTCAAGGATATAAAAGGGGACGAAGAGCCTTCCGGGCAAGTGGAGTGGGCCGGGCTCGGCGATGTTTACTTTTTCAAGGCCCTTGTCTTCGGGAAGAAGCCCGCGAGCAAAGTCACCCTCTTCAAGCCCTCAAAGGAGGGAATTGCTGAGGTCTGGGTGAGGTACGGAGCGGTGGACCTGCCACAGGGTAAGCCTGTCGAGACGGATCTGTCCATTTACCTGGGACCCAAAGAGGAGCACGCCCTGCAGGCCGCGGGCGACAACCTGTCGCGTGCCCTTTTCTACAGTAATTACAAGGTGCTGGACATTGTGTCCGAATATCTCATCACATTTTTGAGATTTTGCAACTCCGGATTCACTGTAGCGGGGATCAAGATTCCAGGCACTCACAACTATGGTTGGGATATTATCCTCCTCACGATCCTTATTAAAATCCTTTTCATCCCGCTCACGCACAAGAGCATGAAATCCATGAAAAGGATGCAAGAAATTCAGCCGCAGATCGCGAAACTCAAGGAAAAACATAAAGATGACAAAGCGGCCATCAATAAGGCCACCATGGAGCTGTTTCGGGAGCAAAAGGTAAACCCGCTCGGCGGCTGCTGGCCCATGTTCCTACAGCTTCCGGTCTTTGTAGCTCTCTATCAGGCCCTGTCGTACGCGATCGAACTGAGGCATGCCGCGTTTCTTTGCATCCCATCCATCTATCTTTGCATTAACGATCTCGCCGCGCCGGATCCGCACTACGTGACCCCTATCATCATGGGCGGCACAATGGTGCTCCAGCAGTGGATGACCCCATCCGGCGGAGATCCCACTCAGAAAAAAATGATGCTCATGATGCCGGTGGTATTCACATATCTCTTTCTCAGTTTTCCGTCAGGCTTGGTGCTCTACTGGTTGGTCAGTAATGTGCTGTCCATAGGGCAGCAACTTATTACCAACAAAATGGCCGCTTAAGGAGGATCGTGAACATGTCTTCCGATGAGTTTACAGGGAAATCAGTGAAAGAGGCCATTGCCAGAGCGTGTGAAGAGTTGAATCTGGACGAACAGCTCCTGGAAGTGGAGGTCCTGGAGGAAAGCACCAGAGGCTTCCTGGGCATTGTCGGACAAAGAGACGCACGTATTCGAGTAAGAAAGCGCGATGTACCCCGGCAAGTGACGGCAGCGCCCGAAATCCGGCCTGGGAAAACTGAAGAGCACGAGGCTCCTCCGCAACGGCACGATGAGGCTGAACCACCCGGGGACGAAGATCTGCCGGCCTTGCCTGTTTCGCCGACCGCTATTGACCCGGCCTTGGTCGATGAGGCGCGTACCGTCCTGGAGCAAATCCTGTCGAAAATACCGGTAGAAGCGGAAGTAGAATCGTCCATTGATAATGGAGCGATCTATTTGAACATCAAGGGGGACGGCTCAGGGCTCTTGATAGGGAAGAAAGGCCAGACCTTGGATGCCCTCCAATTTCTGGTCAACAAGATCATCAATAAGGAAAACACCCTAGGCGACAGGGTTGAGATTGTCGTCGATACTGAGAATTACAGGATTCGCAAAAGGGAAAACCTTCGCGAGATGGCCTTGAAAACTAGTCAGAAGGCAAAGAAGACGTTCAAGCCCGTCTCTATGACGCCCATGCCCCCGCAGGAACGTCGCATCATTCACATGATTCTGGCTGAAGACCGCGAGGTCTATACCAAAAGTTACGGCGAAGGCCCACTTCGTCGAATAATTGTCTATCCTCGTCGCGGTGCGGCCAACAAGCGTCGAAGACGCTAGTCCTTCGAGGATCAGGAGTGGATTCTGAGAGGCCAAGTTAAGCGCAGCAAGTCTTCCTCATATTGCCCCGTGGCTCCTCACCAGTGCCATTCCGATTGAATGCTCTGCTCTCCCATGGAAAACTCGGCCCATAACCTGAGTGACACAATCGTGGCTCTCTCCACTCCGCGAGGCTACTCTGGGATTGGGGTCATCCGTTTGAGCGGCCCCGACTCGATTTCGATCCTCCAGAGAATTTTCAGATGTCCCGGTGCCGGCTCCAATTTCCCAAATCGCGCGGCTGTCTACGGCCAAATCGTAAATCCGGAAGATCACAGAATCCTCGATGATGGAATAGCGGTCTATATGAGGGGACCTTCCTCATACACCGGTGAGGATGTGGTGGAACTAAGTCTCCACGGGAGTCCTGTCATTCTGGATATGGCGGTCCGGATGATCGTCGGGCTTGGCGCACGATTGGCCACGCGTGGGGAATTCACCCGCAGAGCGTTCCTGTCAGGAAGGATAGACCTAGTCCAAGCCGAAGCCGTCATCGATCTGATTGAAAGTAAGAGTCCCGTTGCTGTTCAGCAAGCAAGGGCCCGTCTGGACAGATCCCTTTCGAACCAAGTGAGCGAAATCTCCAACGCGCTAAAGGACCTTCTGGCTGAATTAGAGGCGTACATCGACTTTGATGAAGACGATACGGAACCCGCGCCGGAAGTCGAGGAGCCGCTACGAAAGATTTTCCTTAAGATGGAGACACTCAGGCAGGAGTCCGAAAAGGGAAGAATCAGCAGAGACGGCGTCAACACGGTAATCGCGGGCAAGCCTAACGTAGGCAAGTCCACGCTATTCAACGCTCTTATGCGGAGTGACCGCATGATTGTCACCCCCCACCCCGGCACTACTCGAGATCCGGTGGACGACTATCTTCTCCTGGATGGGGTGGCTTTTCGTCTGTGGGATACAGCCGGTATCCGGAAGGACGCGGAACCAGTGGAAGAGGAGGGCATACAGCGTTCTCGCGCCAGGCTTGACGACGCGGACGTGATTCTCGCGGTCCTGGACGGGACGGCGATTCCTGATGAGGAAGACGCTGCTGTGCTCGACGCCGGGCGAGGCCGAGAAATGATCGTGGTGCTGAACAAAACCGACCTCGGTCTTGCTATTGACCCCGGAGACAGGGTGCTTGGGTTAGATCGTGTGCCCCATGTTGCGCTGAGCGCCAAAACCGGCGAGGGCATGGACTCACTGGAAACCCTGCTTGGCGAGTTAGGGGTCAAATTGACGATGGGTGTGTGCGGGGAATCCGGAACAAGCCTCAATGAACGCTCCTTAATCCTCGTGGAGACAGCGAGCATCCCCCTCAAGGACCTGCTGGCTTCGTTTGAGCGGAGTGAAGAGGTGGAGCCTGAGATAATGTCCGTGGAACTTCGAAGGGCATTGGCTTCTCTGGAGGAGATCACCGGCGAGCGCGCGGATGATGGGGTCCTGGACCGGATATTTGAGCGGTTCTGCGTTGGAAAATAGGAATGGACCGGTCGGCGTACTAGTTTAGGAATATAGTATAATCATATAAAATAACATCTCAATTATCTACAGGAGTTGAGTAGGCCATAATGTGGCGGAATGTAGGAGGCAGAGAAACAAGGCAATGCGGCAATATTATAATACAATGCTTTAACAATACATCATAACATCTCAGAATAATAATAAAATAATCCTAGAAAATTCTTGACATTCTCCCCGGTTTGGGATAGGCATCAGGAGCATCATGTGAAGACCCGCTGCCGCGGGTCCTCCGCAGCGGGAAAATCCGGTGCATTCCGGGGAAGGGGCAATCCCATTGTTAAAGACCATTTTCACTCATTCCAATGAGGGGCCAGACTCTCCGGTTCATCACCGCCTGGAGGTATGCCTATGATAGCAAGGGGCGCGATGAAAGTTCCCTGCGCTTTGATAACCCTCGCTGTCCTTCTGCTCGCGACGAGCCAGGCGCCGGCCTGGGATCAGCAATATCGTTATCCCATCAAAGTCAGGGTTTCTGAAACCGGGTCTGCCGACGCGAGAGTTGCAGGCATAAGCTCGGGTTCCCCGCACGCGGGCGCTGACTGGGAGATGGCCGCGGGACAGGCTCGGCGCGAAATACTCTGTCCACGACGCGGTTATGCCCTTGCTCTGGGAATGCGACCGTTTTTCAGCACACTCAGCGGTTCCACCAAGGTGATCAGTAAAGGTGGAGAAGGCACATGGCTCAATCTTCAGGGGCACCTCCGTCTCCCTTCTGACAAAACCCAGTGGGAGTTTTATGCCAACCTGCACATGTGGGACAAGATTGGCTTGCGCTTGGAGTACCTTCCCTGGAGCTGGGGCGGACCCGGCCACATGCCCACCGATGGCAACTTCGCGGGTGTGCTTCTCAAGAAAGACGACGGCATCAACTCTGATCTCAATATCACGACGTTTCTGATTGGAGCCGATTACGATGTCGCTTTCGGACGGGATCTCGTCTTCGGGCCTAATGCAGACCTGTACATTATCAAATGGGGTCAGAGAGTTGCCAGGGACGCGGGCGAAGGCATGGATTTTTCTCAGACAATATTGCAGCCTGCGATTGGGGCCCACGTCAGATACGAGCCGTCCAACACAGGTTATTTCTCCTGGTTCAAGCCGGCACTCGAGGGGCGATTCAACTGGATGAGCTTCAACGGGTTGGGATTGTCCACTTGGGATATAGGTGCAGGTATAGCTCCGCCAGTGAGCAAAAATGTGGATGCAGGGATCAAGCTCGGCTACAAGCAATGGAAGCTTGATGGAAACAGGGGTCGGCTTTTTGCCGACATCGGAGTGGAAGGACTGTACCTGGATTTGTCACTCCAGTTTTAGGGCTCTCCGTGTCCTTAAGCTTAACCGAATCCCGCGGGACCGCCTCCCCGCGGGATTTTTTTCACCATTCCCCTTGACAGTTAATTTCAAACCCTCGTACAATCCCGATCAAGCCTATACGCGAGAAGAGTCTATATATTCATACATGTCTGCTGGTTAGAGCACTTTTTAAGATAACCTCTCCGGTTACTAAGGAGAATATGAAAACCTTCGGAAGGTACGCCAAGGACAAAATCGCACGGCTGGGGAAAAGCCAGAAAGACCTGGCCGCGGAACTCGGAGTTTCCCCTGCTTATGTCTCTCAGATTTTCACCGGCAAGAAGAACCCCCCGGACCTCGGAAAACCGAGGAATCGGTCTCAGCTAAGGACATGGTGCCAATTCCTGGGGGCGCCGGAAGAAGATATTCTAGATTTGGTCCGATACGAACTTCATCGTGTGCCTCCACGGCCCAATCCAAAGTTTCGCAACATGCGGGACCTTCTTCTGCAACGCGTCGACAGTGCCACGACAGGATTGATTGAAGAAATCCGCGCAATGGAACTCCATCCGGCCGAGAATTTGGCCGTCCAGGCAATGGTACAAATTTACTTTGTGCTTCAGGAGGACAATGTGGGCGGTCGGGCTTACGGCACGACGAGGTTTAAGGATTTCTGTGACCGTGCCAGGGCCAACAATGAATTTGTTGAGGGAGAACTGGTAAAGTTTTTCCAAAAGCAACCCTTTTCATGGTCATGGGATACTGAAATCAGTGATGTTAGATTCTTGGCTGAATCTCTTCAGATTCGCGAGGCAATGAATAGATTAAGAGACGTTCTCAACACGCCGGGTCTGACCTATCCTGTGACTGTACCGGTCGTGGCGCATGTCAGTGCTGGTGAGGGGTTTGAGTATACCGATGGGGGATATGCCGCGGGAGAGGGGTTCGAGCAAGTTGAAATTCCGCCCGGGGTGGACCGCAGGCTTGCTCACGCCTTATACTGTGTTAAGGTCAGAGGCGATTCTCTTAGGGAGTTCTTCGGTGACGGAACGCTCCTGTTTATAAAACCCGAGTCATGGGAGGAGATCAAGGATGGAGACCTGGTCATTTTCAAGGATCGGAACGAAGGGAAAGCCTTTGTGAAAAAAGTCGAATTCGCAGGGGATAACCTTATTCTCAAATCCATGAACCCCCTTTATAAGCATAGGGTGCTGACCAGGTCTGATCTGTTGTTGCTCGAACGGGTCATGGCAATAGTGTTCTAAGGTGAATAGGTTGATTACAGCTACAAAGCGATGGACACCGATCATTTTGGGCGTGTTACTGATCCTCGGGGCACGAGCTGATGTTGGTCTGACTTGGTCGACGTGTCCGCCGCCTCACTTCGATACCATCTCCGATGGGTTTCGCTACGGATTCCCGCCCCAGGTTGAGAAGGCCGGTCTCGTATTTGCATCCAAGCCCATTCCAATTCACCGGAGAGACGTGCGAAATCGGATTCTCAAAGAACTGAACTATCTTCTTCAGGACCGACGCTCAAGGGTCTTGTTGTGGCTGTCCAGAGCGGATTCACTCAGGCCGGTCATAGCTCCGATTCTCCGGAAATACCAACTGCCGCAGGAGTTCATTTACCTGGCCGCCATTGAGAGTAGTTATAACAGCCGCGCTCTCTCCTCAGCGGGGGCCTTCGGTTACTGGCAGTTCATAAAATCCACGGCACAGTGCGGGCCTGCTGGATGCGATCAGTACGACTGGAAAATGCACATCACCAATTGGAAGGACGATCGGGCGGATCTGGTGCATTCCAGCCATTCTGCGGCAAGGTATCTTGCCTGGATGAATCGGGTGAAGAAAGTCAATATCAATGACAGTGCCGAACGGCAAGGCTTCGACGACTGGCTCCTTACTGCCGCCGCTTACAACTCGGGCCCGACAAGGCTTATTCAGCGGCTGAGTTCTTTTCGGGCCCACTCGTATTGGGACGTGCCGTTACCGATAGAGACGGAAAAGTATGTGCCGCGGTGGATCGCTATCGGCCTCATAAGCAACTACCGTGATTTTTACGGCGTGCAAATCCCATTACGGCCCAGAATAGCGTTCGACGTAGTAGAAAAAGTGCGCCTGGAAAAAGACCTCTCTTTTGCAGCCATGGCTAGGCTTTTGGAGACAACCCCTCGCACCGTCTGGTCGCTCAACACCCGGATTTTCCCCGAAAAAGGGGTATTCCCAGCCCGTTCCGGTCGTACTGTCATAACTCACACCATCCACGTTCCGAAAGGGACCCGCAATAAGTTCTTGGCGCAACTCGTGGCACACGGATACGTTAAGAAAGTGGCCTCGGGAAAGCCCTGACTCAAGCACAACTGCCGCCAGCCTTGAGCGCTACAATAAGAAGGGACGATTCTCCCGACGTCTGGTTTGCGAAACTCACCCGCGCCTCCGGCAAAAGATAGAGGCCGTCGCCTCCTTCCAATCGATAGATCTCTTTGTCAACTTCGGCTGTCACTGCTCCGCGGAGGCAGTACACGAAGCGGTCGGTAGGTTCGCTTTCGGAAGGAATCCGCCGGTCAAGGCCCTTCAGAGCGAAAAGTCTGGCCTCTAGTCTGTTAAGAGACGCCTTACAGGTAAGCAATTCTATGGACACATCCGGAGAGAGAGCCTCAAACTTGTCCCCTCCGCCTCTCGGGCAGAACACTGCCTTCTTGTACAGCACTTCGTCTAAAAACACGCCGGCACGAAGTTGAAATGCAGAGGCAATCTTCACGAGCGTATTCAACGTGGGCGAGGATTTGCCCAGCTCAATGGAGCTGAGGTTTGACGCGGCGATTCCAGTGATCTTCGACAGATCGGTGAGTGAAAGTTTTTTCTTTTTGCGAAACGCCCTGATCTGTTCGCCGACGTGAATTTCCGATGATGACATAGTTTATCCCGTGCGAAACCGTTGGGATTGCCTGGTCACGGTCAATCAAACAGCAAGTCAGCCAGCTCATTGATGCGCGAAATCCCGGCCACAGTCGCGCCGGTCGGCAAAGGCAGTTCTGCGGCGTTTGAGCCTGGCGCGATAATGCGGTGGAACCCCAGCCTTGCGGCCTCCTTCATCCGTGCAGCGGCTCTGGAGACACGGCGGACCTCGCCGGCCAATCCAACTTCTCCGAATACCATTGTCCCTTTAGGAACATTCCTGTCCATAAACGATGACAGTAAAGCCGCGGCTATAGCGAGATCCGCCGCAGGTTCGGTGGCCCGAACTCCCCCAACCGCGTTGAGAAATATGTCCTGGTCGCTCAGTGTGAGTCCAAGTTTCTTCTCGATGACTGCTATCATGAGAGCCAGCCGCTGTGAATCAGTCCCAAGACATGTTCGGCGGCCCTGGCCGGGAGCTGGCCCGGTTACGAGGGCCTGGATTTCAGCCAGAATGGGTCGGGAGCCTTCCACCAGCGCTGTAACTATGGATCCTGACACTCCTTCAGGGCGTTCCGACAGGAAGAGTTCCGAAGGATTGGAAACCTCGTTAAGTCCGGAATCCCCCATCTCGAAGACACCTATTTCGCTTGCCGATCCGAACCGGTTCTTGACCGCCCTCAGGATTCGGTATGAGTGGCCGCGCTCCCCCTCAAAGTAGAGGACCGTGTCAACCATATGTTCGAGGACCTTTGGTCCCGCCAGGGCACCGTCCTTCGTTACGTGACCAACTATGAAACAAGCCGAGGAGCCTCGCTTAATGCACTCGAGGATTCTGCCTGCCACCTGCCGGATCTGAGACACGCTGCCCGCTTGGGCTTCGAAAGATCTGCTGAAAACTGATTGGACCGAGTCTAAAACAACTACGGCCGCCTCGTTTTGACTGATTTTGTCAATGATGGCTTCAAGCTCGTTTTCCACCAGAACAAGGAAGCTGTCTCCTCCTATCCCTACTCGTTCGGCTCGAAGTTTGAGCTGCTCGGAGGATTCTTCACCGGAAACGTAAAGGACCTTTTGGCCCGCGTCGGCCATGTGCCCGAGGGCTTGCATCAACAGAGTGCTTTTTCCTATTCCGGGATCTCCCCCCACCAGAATCACGCTTCGACGCACGATTCCTCCACCAAGAACTCGGTTGAGTTCTTCGATACCTGTCCCCAGCCTCTCCCTGGAATCGCCACTGATCTCTGAGAGAGAAATTACCGCTCCGGGGTCTTCATTGGACCTTGAGGCATGTGCAGAAGACGCCGGGACAACAGTCACTTCTTTTTCTACTACTGAATTCCATTCACCGCATCCCGGACATCGCCCCATCCATTTGAGGAGGTGTTTGCCGCAGTGGTCGCAGACGAAAACTATTTCGCTCTTCAATTAATTCTCCTGGAACGACGTGACTCACCCTAACGCGTGAACTTAGAGGTCACCCAATCCTTTTAGCCTTTCCCCCCAACGGGGACAACCCATATTCCGCGATTTGCAGCCTATGAGCCGGTCATGCTATTCTGGAACCAGTTTCGTTCTGGACTAAGAGATGACAACGAGCGGACCAAGATATCGAACTCTGTCCTCATGGCTCAAAGAAATATTCGGCGAATCCGTTCGCAAGATTGCGCTTGATGCGGGATTGGGTTGCCCGAACCGTGACGGCAATCTTGCATCCGCAGGATGTATATATTGTAATCCTCGTGGCTCAGGGACCGGTGCCCAGGGCCGGGGGATTCCTTTGCGCGAACAGGTGGATGAAGGGATAACATTCCTCTCCCGGCGGTACCGGTGCCGAAAGTTCATTGCTTACTTTCAATCCTTTACCAACACCTACGGCGATCCGGGGAAGCTCTCCCGGCTATATGAGGAGGCTTTCCGGCGCCCCGAGGTGGTAGGACTGGCGGTGGGGACACGGCCGGACTGCGTGCCGGATCCGGTCCTGGATGTTCTGTCGGACCTGGCCCGCAGAGGGTTGGTCTGGATAGAATACGGATTGCAGTCGGTCCACCCGCGCACCTTGAACCTGATCAACCGGGGCCACGGGCCGGAAGCATTTTTTGACGCGGTCAGCAGAACACGGACACGAGGGATTACTGCAGTGGCTCATCTCATGCTCGGTCTGCCAGGCGAAGCTGTGGACGACATGGTGGAAACAGCGGTCGCCGTCGCTGATGCCGGTGTGGCCGGCGTGAAGCTCCACCCCCTGTATGTGATACGAGGAACTGCTCTGGAGCAAATGTATCTGGCTGGCGGATATAGCCCGATGACGGAAGAACAAGCCTTGGAAGCCACGCTATCGGTGTTGGAAGCGCTGCCTCCTCAGATCGTAATTCACCGTATGACCTCGGATCCTCACACCAAAGATCTTGTAGCACCCCTTTGGATGCTGGACCGTGAAGGGGTGCGTCGACGCCTATATGAAGCGATGGAAAAAACGAACTTCAGGCAAGGGGCACTGCCTTAAGAGGCGAGGACCTGACTCCAGGCTTCTGGGATATGAGATATGGGCAAATGAGACCAAGAAGTGAGGCAAGCCGGATGTCAATAAATACGTAAATCAGATTGAACTTGGATTATTCAAGGACGAAAATTACTTCCGCCGTAACACGGAATTCTTGAATTTGTCCGGCTTCACACATGACCCTGAATTCGGTGACTTTCATTCCAGTGATATTTCTCAGGGTCTTGTTGGCGCGTTCGAAGGCCAACCTAACTGCATCGTCAAAGTTGTTTGGTGATCCTGCTATTACTTGCGTGACTCGGGCTACTCTTCCTACTGGCATCGCGCTTCCCTCCCCAGCCGGGTTGCCTCACAGAATCAGACTAGAAGATCGTCACGGTAGTTGTCAACTTTTCTTACCGGCTAAATTCGACGCGGCAACGCTGCAGTTGCTCGGAAAGTTTGGAGACGCATTATTTTTCGACAGCGGCCAGCTTTGTCATCTCTCTTTGCGTGAGTGCCCGCCATTCCCCGACCGGGAGCGTACCAAGTGTGAGAGGACCGAACCCGACTCTTCGTATCTTGCGCACAGGATGCCTGATCTGGAGAAAGATTCGCTTTATTTCGTTTTTCTTGCCTTCGTAGAGCACTATCCTGAGCCATGTGGTGGTTTTTTGCTTCTTGACGACGGACCACAGCACGTCGCCTACCCGCTCACCATCTCCGATCCTCATCCCCCTTTTTATAGTGCTCAGCAACCTGTCGTCCGGCGTTCCGCGCACTTTCACAAGGTAAGTTCTCGGAATTCTGTGTGAAGGGTGACTTAATTTCTGCGCGAACTGCCCATCATTGGTTAAGATCATCAACCCTTCAGCGTCAAAATCCAAACGTCCAACCGTAAAGAATCTCTTCTTAAGGAGTTTGAGAAGATCGCCCACGCACGGACGCCCTTCGGGATCGCTCATAGTCGATACCACGTTTCGAGGCTTGTTAAATAGGTAGTAGTATTTGGCTGAATCAGGACGGAGCAGCAATTTTCCGTCCACCTTTATGTGGTCCTTGTCCGGATCGGCCGTCATCGTAGGATCAGTCACGATGCTGCCGTTGAGGGTGACTCGGCCTTCCAAAATCATCTCCTCGGCTTTTCGGCGGGACGCAATCCCCGCATCGCGTATTATCAACTGAACTCTTTTTTGTGCCATATTTGTTCCTGGACTCAAACCACGTGCTGGAATAGCACTTTTATCGCCCTGGTCCCGGCACGATCCGCCAGAATAGCGAAAGCACTCTCGTACTCTTCCAACTTGAATCTATGGGTTACAAGCTCCGAGACAGGGAGTCCGTCGCCCGCGGCAAGGTCCATTGCGATGTCGAACGTCTCTCTCATCTCTCCTTTGTGGGAGTCCCTGCCGGAGAATAGGGTTCCGCAGATCCTCACACTCTTGAACCACAGAGGGGTGATGTCGAAGCCCGACTGCTCAGTAATGCCCATAAGCACCACCTTTTTGCCCTCTCCGGTAAAACGTAGAGCATCGCCAACACGATCCCTCAAACCGGTCGTTTCATAAACGAGATCAGCGCCTCCTTCGAGGGTTATACGTCCGGCTTCCGGATAATGGACCGTGCCCTTCACGAATGCGGCCACCTCCTCGTAAGCCGTCCCAGGGTTGCTGGCCAGGACCACCTCTGCCTCCGACAGTTTACGGACTACATCAACCTCAAATGGATGATCGGCCACCACGAGAATATTCGCCCGATATCCCAACATCTGCAAGGCCACTAAGGTCAATATTCCCAACGAGCCAGCGCCCATCACGATCACGCGGTCACCGGCCGCGGGCGGGTGCTGCAAGATTGCTCTCACGGCTCGGGCGAACTCGGGGACAAGTACGGCTTGATCGCTTTCCATGTTGCGGGGAAGCTGTCGTACTTGGCTCTGGTGCGCGATGAAGGAGTCAGCCCAGCCTCCTGAAGTGTCTCTGCATGCTCCAATCATTGTTCCCGGACCAACAACCCCTTTGGCGAAGTTTCTGCACGAAGAAGGGTCTCCCCGAGAGCAGGACGGGCAGGGCGGTTGAACTTGTCGCGGCCTGCACGACAAGACGGGATCCACTATTACACGCTCTCCCGGTTCGATCCCGTGTACGTCTTCTCCAACTTCGGTCACTATGCCCAAGTTTTCGTTTCCGGGAACGAACGGAAAGGATAGGAACGCTCCCAAGGGCGCGGGGTCGTGATGAAGTATCAGAGCCTCATCCATGCCGGAAATGCCGGACATGATCGTCCTGACTCTCACCCACTGGGCAGCTACCAGGGTCGGTTCGGGAACTTCAGCCAGTTGCAGGGATAGAGCGTACGACGCATCTTCGCGGCGTAAAATCTTGGCTCGAACGCGGCCCCACACTTCTCTCCCGAGACTAAAGTTCGCCAGAATAGCTTTCATAGGAGTGCCCTCCGGCATTGATGTCCGCAGCCCTTGTTAGTGCGCCGCCGAGATTTTGTCAAACCGTTTTCCTGTTTCGGCTGCGCTTCTTTCAGCCGTGAGATCCGGTAGGAGTAAAGGGAAGCAAGCCCTTGGCGCAACTTGACATCCACACAAGGATAACCCATCTTAAATACAGAGCGGGCTTCAATTGCCTGCCGCGGAGTTTCGTGGTATAGTTGTTATAATTATTTAGGAAAATTTACTCATTGGAGAATTTCTTGAACGGCATATACAAGAATCTAGGGTTATGGCTAGTTATTTGCCTCGTGATGATTTTCCTGTTCCACCTCTTTAACCAAACGAAGTCCCCTCAGAAAGAAATTACCTACAGCCAGTTCCGGCAAGAGATCGACCAAGGGGCGGTGAAATCAGTCACATTGCAGGGCAGCCGAATAAGGGGCAGCTATGTTGACGGCTCCAACAACTTCAAGACGCTTGCTCCGCCGGATACGGAGCTAATACCCACCATGATGAAGCACAAGGTGGATATTCAGGTATTGCCGGAAGATGACAACCCCTGGTATTTGACGGCACTGATATCATGGCTCCCCATGGTATTTCTCATAGCCATATTCGTGTTCTTCATGCGCCAAATGCAGGCGGGCGGCGGCAAGGCGATGAGTTTCGGAAAAAGTCGGGCGCGCCTTATCAGCGAATCCCAGAACAAAGTTACGTTTCAGGATGTGGCCGGGGTCGAAGAAGCCAAGGAAGAGCTGGGGGAGATAATCGAGTTTCTGCGCGATCCCAAGAAATTCACCCGTCTGGGCGGTAAAATCCCCAAGGGAGTGCTCTTAATGGGTGCGCCCGGAACTGGGAAAACGCTCCTGGCCAAAGCCGTGGCCGGTGAGGCCAGCGTGCCGTTCTTCTCGATTTCAGGATCGGATTTCGTCGAGATGTTTGTGGGTGTGGGAGCTTCACGCGTCCGCGACCTCTTCATCCAGGGGAAGAAAAACGCTCCGTGCATCATTTTCATTGATGAGATCGACGCTGTGGGTCGTCACCGGGGAGCCGGTCTGGGCGGCGGTCACGACGAACGGGAACAGACGCTCAACCAACTTCTTGTCGAGATGGACGGCTTTGAAACCAATGAGGGCGTAATCCTTATAAGCGCAACCAACAGACCGGACGTTCTTGACCCGGCTCTTTTAAGGCCGGGCCGATTTGACCGTCAAGTGGTTGTCCCTCCCCCCGACATACGCGGCAGATCGGCAATTCTTGCCGTGCATACGCGGAAGACCCCTGTGGCCAAGAATGTGGACCTCGATACCATCAGCCGTGGCACGCCCGGGTTTTCCGGAGCGGATCTGGCCAACCTGGTCAATGAAGCGGCTTTGAACGCGGCCAGGAGAAACCGGAATCAGATCGAGATGAAGGATTTCGAGTTCGCCAAAGACAAGGTATTGATGGGTGGCGAGCGCCGCAGCCTGGTCATTAGTCTTGAGGAGCGAAGAAACACGGCCTACCATGAGGCGGGCCATACGTTCGTTGCACGAAAGATGCCCGGAACCGATCCCATTCACAAGGTAACAATTATTCCCAGGGGACGCGCCCTGGGTGTGACGCAGCAGCTCCCGCTTGATGACCGGCACACATACTCGAAGGATTATCTTGTCAGTCAGATCGCAGTGCTGATGGGCGGGCGCGCGGCGGAAGAGATATTTCTCGGCCACCTGACCACCGGCGCGGGCAACGACATCGAGCGCGCCACTGAGCTTGCCCGGAAAATGGTCTGCGAGTGGGGTATGAGCGAAACACTTGGCCCGCTGACCTTTGGCCAGAAGGAAGAGCAAATCTTCTTGGGCAAAGAATTCGCCCGCCATAAGGACTATTCCGAAGAAACCGCGAGAGATATTGACGCGGAGATTCGCGGTATCGTCACCGAGAACTACGAAAAAGCCAAGAAGGTTGTCCAAGACAATCAAGAAACGGTGACGCGGATCGCGGAAGCGTTGCTCGAAAGGGAAACCCTCGACGCTTCCGAAGTCGAGGCGCTCATCGAAGGACGGAACCTGCCGCCTTTGGAAGAAGTGCCGGAAATGAAGCCGGATAAGGGGCCGACGGAGATTGTACCTCTCGATGACGGCAAGGTCATGGTGGGGCGCACTCCCGGGGCGCCTGACCCTGAAAAGGTTTAGAAACGCTTGCAATACACAGGAGTTTTTGGGGTGGGGTCCGGGGAAGCCCTTTTTGAAAGAAGGGCCGCCCCGGTCACTCTCTAAATCTGACCATGATCCCGCAACATATTCCTCTCCCACGCACTGTTCTGAACCCCTCTTCCCATACCCTCGTGATGGGAGTCATCAACACTACTCCGGACTCCTTTTCGGACGGCGGAAAATACCTTGATCCTGAAGTTGCCGTAGCTGCAGGGATCGAGATGCTGGAAGCCGGCGCGGACATTATTGATGTTGGTGGAGAATCTACTCGGCCGGGTTCCCTTTACGTGGGTGAGGAAGAAGAGCTTCAGCGGTCCATCCCTGTGATCCGGGGGATCTCCCGATCCAAGCCGGATGCTGTGATTTCCATCGATACCCGCCGGAGAACCGTGGCCGAAGCAGCCGTGGCCGCGGGCGCTCAAATGATTAATGATGTGTCAGGCTTCCGGGACGATCCCACCCTGGTTGATTTCGCTCGTGAGGCCGGGACAGGTCTCGTTGTCATGCACATGCTGGGGACCCCGAAATCCATGCAAACCGAGATCCGTTACACTTCGTTCCCTCGCGACATCTATTCTTTTTTTCAGGAGCGGATACAGACTCTGGAGGACTCGGGAATAGCGCGTGATAAGATTGTAATAGATCCGGGCATAGGATTCGGCAAAACCTTTGATCAGAACCTGACCCTCATAAATCGTCTCGATTTATTCAAGCCTCTTGGGAAAGCTATTCTGATAGGACCTTCAAGAAAAGCATTTCTGGGGAAGATTTTGGAAGAGCCGGTTGCGGCCAGGCGGGATATCGGGACCCTGGGAGCAATAACTGCCGCCGTGCTCCGCGGGGCCTCTATAGTCCGAGTACACCACGTCCCTTCGACTGTGCAGGTTTGCAGGGTTGTGGACGCTATCCTGAGAGAGAGGGTCGGTACGTGATCCTCGGGGTGGGTGTGGATCTTGTGGACGTCCGCCGCATGGAGAGAGCCTTGAACTGCCGTTGGGGCAAACGGTTCGTCGCTAAAGTCTTTTCGGAAGAAGAGATTGCAGCCTGCAAGAACTCACCTCAGCCCGCCCAGGGGTACGCAGCGCGCTTTGCAGCAAAGGAAGCGCTGGCCAAGGCTCTGGGAACCGGTTTTTCCAGGGGTGTCTCTCCCAGCCGAATCATTGTGCGCGGGGGTGAAAGACGTCAGCCGTCGATAGCCCTTCTAGGCAGGGCACAAAAGGTAGCCGATTCAATGCAAGTTGCTGCAATCCACGTTTCTCTCACCCACACCCCGCAGAACGCCTGTGCCTTTGTTGTGGTGGAAAGCCTCTAAAGAAGAATAATCGGGGAGCCAGGTAGTGCGGGCCATGCTCGCCGTGGCTCGAATCCCGCGAAACGCGGGATGGCATCCACGGGCCGACCAAGCCCGATTGAATGACGGTATCACACGATCTGGGCCACAATAACCTTCAAGTAACGAGTTTCGGGCATGGACAGAAGGAATGGATGGTCGGGGCCTTGCCCTCGAATATCCAGTATCCGTAATTCCTTGCCGCTTTGACGGGCGGCTATCGCCAGCGTCTCTTCAAAGGTCTGAGCATCGAGGTGATGCGAACAGGAGCACGTGACAAGTATACCGCCGGGATTTATCTTGGTCAGCGCTCGCCGATTGTAATCAATATAGCCCTTTTGCCCTGCCTTTATTTGTGAGCGGCTCTTGATAAAGGCAGGCGGGTCAAGGATCACCACATCCCAGGTCTCACGGCTCCTCTTGAGGAATTCCAGGGCGTTTGCCCGGATCGCATGAAAGCGGTCTTCCATTCCGTTCAGAGCGGCATTTGACTCGGCCAATTCGATTGCTCCGCGGGATGAATCCACCCCGGTGACTTCCACGGCCCCCGCGGCCGCAGCATGGAGACCCCACGCGCCGGTGTGACAGAACAGATCCAACACCTTGTCCCCAGAAGAGACATACTGCTTCATCAACGGGCGATTGGCCTCCTGGTCCAGGAAGAAGCCGGTTTTTTGGCCATCAGCTACGTCAACAAGGAACTTCAGGCCCGATGAGCTAATGGTGACGTTATCCGGAACTGCCCCGTACGCAAGCCGTTTCTCTTGCGGGAGTCCTTCCAGGGTGCGGGCCGATGAGTCGTTACGCAGGTAGATCCCTTCCGGGGCAAGAGAACGTACCAGAACCGCCAAAACGTCGTCCAGAAGCGCGTCCATTCCGGCAGTCAGGCTCTGGACAGCAAGCACAGCACCGTAGCGATCCACGATCAGCCCCGGCAAACGGTCTGCCTCGCCGAATATCAGGCGGTAAAAGTCTCTCTCGGGGAATAGGCGTTGTCTCCTCTCCAAAGCAGCCCCGATCCTCTGCTCCAAGAACGCCTCGTCTATCGGAACCTTTTTGTGAGACAAGATGCGAGCCGCAATCAGGCTTGCGGGGTTGGCATAGGCCATTCCCAGGAATTCCCCGACAGCGTCCTGCACTTCATGGATGGAGCCCGTCTCCAACTGGGCAACGGGCGGGTCTGCAATCTCATTGGAAAAGAGCCAGAGATGCCCTCTTCGGACTCGTCGGTCTGCTTTTTTCTTTAGTGTGATCACGTCTAAGACTTCTTGGGTTCGATGCGTTCCATTCCACCCATGAGGGGTCGCAGCACCTCGGGGATTGTTACGCTCCCGTCTGCGTTCTGGAAATTCTCCAGAATCGGAATGAGGATGCGAGGAGATGCTATGGCCGTGTTGTTTAGCGTGTGGCAAAACTGCGTTTTGCCGTCCTTTCCACGCCATCGGATTTTGAGCCGCCGCGCCTGAAACTCGTGCAGGCTGGAACAGGAATGAGTTTCTGAGTATTTGTTACGACTCGGCATCCACGTCTCTATCTCGTGCTTTAGCACCTGCCCCTGTCCGATTTCCGCTCCACAGGCCAATGCAACACGATGCGGCAGCCCCAATGCCCGCATCATCTCTTCGGAATTGTTCAAGAGTATTTGATGCTCAGCCTTGGACACCTCCGGGTCATTAACGCAGATTATCACCTGCTCGACCTTGTTGAATTGATGGAGCCGGTAAAAGCCGCGGGTGTCCCGGCCGTACGTCCCGGCTTCCCGGCGAAAACACGTCGAATAGCCGCAGTAGTGTTTGGGAAGGTCTTTTTCGTTGAGGATCTCGTCCATGTGATACGACACGAGTGGGACCTCTGAAGTGCCTATCAGGTATAGATTGTCCTTTTCCACGGAAAAGGTGTCTTCCTCGCCCAAAGGGAAAAATCCTGTGCCGATCATGGCCTCGCGGCGGACCAGTTGAGGAACGATCATCGGCATGAAGCCCTTTGAGAACAGATGATCCAGGGCAAACTTGAACAGGGCGAATTCGAGCATGGCCCCTTCGTTCTTCAAGAAGTACATGCGCGCGCCGGCAAATTTCACGGCCCGCAGCATGTCCACGATGTCCAGCGATTCTGCCAGTTCGAGATGATCCTTGGGCGGAAAGTCAAATGCTGGCGGCTGCCCGAAGGAACGGACCTCCACATTGTCGTCATCTGACTCGCCTTCCGGGACTTCCGGCAAAGGAGGATTGGGGACCTTGAGCATCAACTCTTCAAAGCGACTCTCAACTTCCCTGAGCTTCGGCTCCCGCTGACCCAAGCCGTCCCTGATGTTCTTCACCTGCGCTATAGCCTGGTCCTTCTCGTCGCCCTTGAGCTTGGGGACCTCTTTTGAAATCCTGTTGCGGTCCGCGCGCAGGTTTTCCACTTCTGCCCTGAGAATTCTCGCCTCCTCATCCACAGCAAGAAGCTCATCTATGTCCATTTTCATCCGCTTTTTGCGAATGCCATCTTTTATCACTTCCGGATTATTACGAATAAAAGCAATATCCAGCATGAAATTCTCCTTAGAATCTAGACCTGCGGCCTAATTTTCAGGATTGGTCCTTAGCCGACCTCGGCGTTTGCGACTTTGCCAGGGCGGACCTCAGTGCCTCGGAAGGGGGACGCCATTCCTTGCGCCGCATTTTTTCGATTGGGTCCTTTTCCTCGGAATCCTTCGGGTCCGACTCCTTTTTCCCGAACTTGGCCTCTATGTATGCCGCGAGCTCCTGCTGCTCTCTGGGCAGCATGTCTGCATAAAGGCCCTCGAGAAGTTGCCTCTCAGTCTTGGTCATTGAGCCGGGTCCGATCCTCTGTGAGGCTTCCAGCCATTTGCGCTGTTTTTCTGTCAACTCGTGTTCTTCCAATTCAATATCTCCTGGCGGTCTCTCCGCGGTCCGCGCCTCATAAAAGTCAAAGGCCCATTATCCGTCCGGAGTCAACTTACCAAGTCGCCCCGAGTCCCGCAAGCCGTTTCCGCATTCTCCAATCCGTAAGCGTTCAGCGGACGAGCGGAATTTACAAGAACGCAGAGAGGATAAACGGCTTGAGCACTGGAGCCTCAGCTTAGAGGGTCCTCAGTCAAGTCAGCATTCCTTCACGGTCACAGACCCCAATGCGCTATGGCTGAATTGAGAGTAATGTAGAGAAAACAGAATTCTCTGCGCACTCTGCGATCTCCGCGGTGAACTATTACTCCAATCGTTCCCCTTGCCCGTCCTACTGATTTTGACTATATTCCGGTGCAACTCGCGAAGCGAAGGGACAATGATGATATTGAAGAAGCTCCATCTTTTTGCACTGGCCGCAATGGCCACTTTCTTTGTGGCCGGATGCGGAGACGGCCAACAGAAATCAGAGATCGCCCCTGTCAAAGATCAATCCAATCGTCCGGTGGCTCAACAGAAGTACGAGCCGGCGTACGGCGACATGATAATCAGGGGGAGCATCGGTGACGCATCCGTGCTGCTGCCTGTGCTTGCCAACGATCAGTCGAGCTTTGACATCATCGGCCTTATCTATAACGGACTGGTAAAATACGATAGGGACCTCAAGCTGGTTCCTGATTTGGCAGAAAAGTGGGAAATATCAGAGGACAAGCTGACAATCCGTTTCTATCTGCGCAAAGATGTAAAGTGGCAGGATGGTAAGCCATTTACAACCAAGGATGTTGAACTTACGTACAAGGTGATCGTGGATCCCAAGACCCCCACCCCTTATGCCACTGATTTCATGAAAGTTAAGAAGGATGGATTCCGCGTGCTCGACCCGTATACGTTTGAGGTCACCTATGAGCACCCGTATGCCCCGGCCCTGGGTTCTTGGGGGCAGTCGGTGCTCCCTGCGCACCTCCTGGAGGGGCAGGACATCACACAGAGCCCCCTGAAACGGAATCCTGTCGGAACAGGGCCTTATCGCTTTGTTGAATGGAAAACAGGTGAGAAGATCATCGTGGATAGCTACCACGATTACTTTGAGGGTAGACCGTACATTGACCGGGTACTTACACGGACAATCCCGGACCTTGCAACAATGTTCCTGGAACTGAGAGCCGGTAGGCTCGACCAGAGTGGTCTAACTCCGCTTCAATACATGAGGCAGACGGACACCCAGTGGTTCAAAGATAACTTTGTGAGATACAAGTACTTATCGTCCAGCTACAACTATTTAGGATACAACTTGCAAGACTGGAAGTTCAAAGACAAAAAAGTGCGACAGGCGCTTACCACGGCCATCAATCGGCAGAGCATCGTCGACGGGGTGCTGCTTGGCCTCGGACGCGTGGCGTACACGCCGTACAAGCCCGATACATTCTGGTACAATCCAAATGTTAAAAAGTTTCCATACGACCCGGAGAAGGCCAAGCAGATGTTGGCTGAGGCAGGCTGGAAAGACGAAGACGGTTCCGGTGTTCTGAAGAAAGATGGCAAGCCCTTCGAGTTCACCATCATCATAAACCAAGGTAATGACTTGCGCAAAAATGCCGCAACAATCATCCAGAGCGATTTGAAGAAGATCGGGATAAAGGTAAAGATCCGCGTGATCGAATGGGCGGCGTTCCTGAAAAACTTCATTAATAAAAGGAACTTCGAGGCCTGCCTTCTCGGATGGGGCATAGGGCCGGATCCAAGTCAGATCGACATCTGGAACTCAAAAAAGACCTCAGAGAATGAGCTGAACTTCGTAACCTATCAGAACCCGGAAGTAGATCATCTCATGGACCTCGGCGCATCCACCTATGACGACAACGAAAGGAAGAAGTATTACGACCGGTTCCAGGAGATCATAGCAGAGGACCAGCCCTACACGTTCCTGTTTGTATCTGATGCGCTACCCATCATAAGCTCCCGTTTCCAGGGGATTGATCCAGCGCCAGCCGGAATTGGCTACAACTTCACCAAATGGTATGTTCCCAAACAGCTGCAAAAGTACCAGATTCAGCCGTGAGGTGATATGGCACGTTATCTATTGAAGCGTATGTTGCTCATGATCCCTGTTTTGTTCGGGATCACAATTATTTCTTTTGGAGTCATGAAAATCGCTCCAGGTGACCCAATCAGTCTATATACCGACCTCAATCCGAATATGAACGCGGAGACCATCAAACGGATGAGGGCCCATTACGGCCTCGATCAGCCCGTGTACGTGCAGTACGGGAAGTGGCTGCGGAACATGCTGAGGCTCGATTTCGGGACATCTTTTGCGCCGGACGGACGTCCCGTCATAGACAAGATCCTTGAACGAATACCCGTGACGCTGTCGATAAATGGTCTTTCTTTGGTCCTGATTCTTGTTGTAGCCATTCCCATTGGGGTGATGTCCGCTGTGAAGCAGGATTCATTCCTTGACAAGGGGACTACGTTATTTGTTTTTCTTGGCTTTGCAATTCCTACATTCTGGCTTGCGCTTTTGTTAATGATGCTTTTTGGCGTGAAATTGGACTGGCTCCCGATCTCCGGGCTCCACTCCCTGAATTACGGGGAGCTTTCTTTTCCGGAGCGAATTCTCGACACGGCAAAGCATCTGATCATGCCGGTTTTCGTATCGGCTTTCGGAGGCTTGGCAGGTATGAGCCGTTACATGAGGTCGAACATGCTGGAAGTGATCCGCCAGGATTACGTTACCACTGCCCGGGCCAAGGGCCTTGACGAACGGACCGTTATATTCAAGCACGCGCTTCGTAATGCTCTGTTGCCGGTGATCACGATCCTGGGGCTCTCTATTCCCGGTCTCATTGGCGGGAGCGTGATTTTTGAAACGATTTATGCAATCCCGGGCATGGGCCAGCTTTTCTATCAGTCTGTTATGATGAGAGATTACCCCACAATAATGGGTATACTCGTGATCGGTGCGGTCTTGACCCTCTTCGGGAACCTCCTGGCCGACTTAATGTATTCCGTGGCAGATCCGCGAATTCGGGTTGCAGATTAAGAATGGAAAACCACATGGACTTCTGTAATTTGCGGCTCTTGCCGCCCACAGTCACGAGGATGAAAAAATACTGATGGCAATTCTCCAGGGAGATTTCACGCGGCGGCTCACACGAAACAAGATGGCTATGGCCGGGTTGGTTGTGGTTGCAATTCTTTTCGTGGTTGCGTTTCTTGCCAATCAGTTGTCTCCATATCCGCCGGATCGGATAAACACGAGCCAGATTCTCGCTTGTCCCAGCAGCGCCCATCTGATGGGAACAGATGTGCTCGGCCGTGATGTTCTTTCCCGAATCATTCACGGTTCCGGAGTCTCCCTGAGCGTCGGATTTGTGGCTGTAGGCATATCAACCTTGATCGGCGTTTTACTTGGGGCCATGGCAGGGTATTACGGCGGGACGGTGGACCGCATAATCATGCGTTTTGTGGACATAATGCTATGTTTTCCCACATTCTTTCTAATTCTCGCGGTTATAGCGTTTATTGGGCCGAGCATCTGGAACATTATGGTGGTCATTGGCGTTACGTCGTGGATGGGAGTCACGCGCTTAGTACGGGCGGAGTTCCTCAGCATCCGGGAGCGTGACTTTGTTCAGGCCGCTATCAGCCAAGGAGCAGGAGATCTGCGCATTGTCTTTATTCACATACTGCCGAATGCCATGGCGCCGATCCTTGTGGCCGCGACTCTCGGAGTCGCCGCTGCCGTGCTCATAGAATCCAGCCTCTCATTCCTTGGCATCGGAGTTCAGCCACCGGATCCCTCGTGGGGAAACATGCTGACAGAAGGAAAAGACAACATCGAGATCGCGTGGTGGCTGTCGGTCTTCCCCGGCCTTGCTATCCTCATAACAGTCATGGGCTACAATTTGTTGGGGGAGGGGATCCGTGACGCGCTCGACCCGCGCCTCAGACGATAAGAGAGAAAAAGTGGCGAGACAAGGCAACCGGTGAGCAGGGCCAGGAATAGGTGTGAAAACAACCACATTTTCCCCCCTTTTTAAAGGGGGGCAGGGGGGATTTTGATTTAGACCCTTGAAAATCCCCCTAAATCCCCCTTTAGAAAAGGGGGACTTTGATGTCTCGCTCACAGGCCACGCCTGGGAACGCGATGTGCGGAGGCTTGATCTCATGACGCTGCGAATTGGATGGTTCTCCACCGGCCGTGACCCCGCGGCACGAAATCTCCTGGAGACTGTGCATGTTGACCTTGTGACTAATGGAATCCCCGCAAAAATAGAATGGATTTTCTGCCACCGGGAAACAGGCGATGCCGCTGCGGACGAAGAGTATCGCCAGAGAGAGCTTTTCTTTGAGCTGGCAGCAGGTCTTGACATACCGGTCGCAACCCAGTCTCATGTTCGGTTCAAACCGGAACTGAGGAAAAAGGGCCTTGAAGAGAGCCGTTCCGCTGCCGAGGCATCGCCGTTGCTTGAAGAGTGGAGGAACCTCTATGGCAAAGAGGTGATGAAAACCATCAACATCCTCCCGTCTGTGGATCTAGTCGTTATGGCAGGCTACATGCTTATCATCGGCGAACCTGAACTTGAGGGTCTCGCGATGGTGAACATACATCCAGCCCTTCCCTGGGGTCCCAGAGGAACATGGCAGGAGGTCATCCATCAACTCATTGATGAGCAAGCGGCAGAGCAGGGCATCATGGTCCATCTGGTCACAAAGCAGTTGGACAGGGGCCCGGTAATCTCTTACTGCCGTTTCCCGATCCGAGGAGAAGAGTGGGAGGATCTGTGGGACCATTGGAAAGCTGATACAAATCCCGACTCGACCCGAGAGACCCGGGAAAGCCACCCGCTATTCCGGAAGATCCGTCAGGAGGGCGAAAAAAGGGAGTTGCCCCTCCTGAGAAGCGCAATCCGGGAGTTGGCTTTCGACAAGATAGTCGTTCGAGACAGGCAGATTTGGGCTGACGGCAAACTGCAGCAGGAAGGGGTGGACCTGACAGCGACGATAGAAGAAATCATCTCCAAAGAACCGGGATGCGGATCTGTGTGTTAGACGGGTGGCCAAGGGACGAGACCTGCCATAATCAAAGCTTCGGTACAGAATCGATTGGGTGCCACGGAGGTTACTCGTTCGGCGCGACCGACTGATCGCCCTCAGATGGCGGGCGCCGCTCGCCCCTACCTTCGGACACTTTGACCCTCCACAATCCTCTCGGTCAGCACCAAAACAAGCGTGAATATCATGTCCAACTCGAACCATCGGGTTATGGACTTGTCGAACAGGACGGAAACCGAAGCGGAGAATTCTTCATCTTCCTTCCAGAGCACATACGTGACAGGTATAAGCGGGAAGGGGAGGAAGCGCATGGCCTTGTCCCCATGCGGCACAGAGACAGCGGCTAGTTCACGGCCGCGAATCTCGAATGCTTCCGGATTTTTCCCGTAGAGTCGGACGATGGGAGCGACATTCAAGGCGTGTGGGCCCTGAAAAAAAGTTACACCGCCTGGAAAGTCCTTTTCGCTGACTTCCTTGCCGTCGATAGGCCCTCCGTTCTCCGCGATCAAATAACGTATGAGAAGAATTTGAAATTCTTCGGGCAATTTACGTTCGGGATTAGGAGAAAGCTCCGTAATTCGCTCACCCACCACGTCCACAAGGCAAACCGAATTAAGAAAATCGACTTCGTAACCC
>JBKQMK010000493.1:0-5748 GCA_052146735.1 Desulfomonilaceae bacterium
TCAAGCTCGGCCGACGGCTCCCTGTACAAAGGCGAGGGCTGGGGCACAAATTCGCGTTGGCTGCGTTAGCCATTATTGTTGTGTTGGCCCTGCTCGGCGTCGGCCTGGGACTCTGGTCGTTCCTTCACGGCAGCCGGGGCATGGCGGCGTTACTCGCAGTTGTAGCGGAAACGCTGGAGAACGTGAGACGCACTCTGCCTCCCGACATAGCGGAAGCCATTCCTTACACAATAGAAGACCTGCGAGAGCAGATCACCGTTATGTTACGCGAGCATGCCCATAAAATCTCATCAGCAGGGATGGCTGGGGTCAAAACGCTCGTTCATGTGCTCTTCGGCATGGTCATTGGAGGCATGACAGCGCTACACCACTTTGATCCCAACGTCCACCGGCCTTTCATTGCTGCCCTGTACGCCCGGACCGCAGCGTTGGCCGACGCTTTCGACAAGGTGGTTTTCGCACAGGTGAAGATCTCGGCACTAAACACTATCTTTACTGCACTCTATTTGATGGCCATATTGCCTATTTTCGGTCTTCACTTGCCACTGGTGAAAGTTCTTATCCCGCTCACCTTTGTCACCGGCCTCCTCCCAGTAGTCGGCAATCTTATTTCCAACACTGCGATTGTTTTGATCAGCCTGAGCGTGTCATCAGGCGCGGCAATGGCTTCGCTGGCTTTTCTCGTAGGGATTCACAAACTGGAGTATTTCTTTAACGCACGCATAGTTGGCGGAGAGGTTCAAGCCAGCGCATGGGAACTGCTTTCAGCGATGCTGGTTATGGAGGCTGTCTTCGGAATTGCTGGTTTGATCGCCGCGCCCGTGGCATACGCGTGGCTCAAAGCAGAGCTGAAGGCAAAGAATCTGATTTGATGAAGGTGTTCTTAGGCGGTCTTAGAATCGCGATAATGCATACGATGACGAAAAATCTCGATTTCTCCAATTAATTCTGAATGTGCCACATTCAAAAGTCCACGAGAGCCGCGGTGTGCGGCCTGACATATACCGCCCACATAATGATCGTAAATTGAGGAAGCTTGAGGTTCAAACAAAGCATGGCGCGAATAGGCAAACCGTGATTCGTTCAACCAGGTGGGTCGCTTTTCCGTGGCCTGGCTGAGTGCGCGCCGAATCGATGGCAGTTTGCAGAAGCCCATCATGGCAAATGTCATCACCAACGGTTGGGAAAGAACTGTAAAAGGGCTATAATAGCTTTGCCCTTGTATCCCGCTATTTCTGGAGAGAAGATTTGATTTTTCTGAACAATGTCTCAAAGTTTTTCAACGGCAAGCCCCTATTCCAAGAAGTAAATATAAGCGTTCAGCGAGGCGATCGCATAGGGATAGTCGGCCCGAACGGCGCGGGCAAGTCGACAATTCTGGGGATGATGGAAGGCGCTCTCACGCCGGATGACGGAGAGGTCTCCATCGAAAAGAGAATCCGGATGGGAGTGCTCCATCAGGAGCTTATACAGGGCAATGACGGCCCTATTCTGCAAGAGGTCATGAACATCTCGGAAGATCTCCAGAATGTCCGGGAACGTCTTGGGCATCTGGAAAAGGAGATGTCGCGCCTTTCCGAACATAGCGCTCACGCGGAATCCCTCATAGATGAGCAAGGCCGTCTTCTGCAGGAGTTCGAGCGCTATGACGGGTACACGCTAGAGGCTCGTGCATTGAAGGTCCTGCAGGGGCTCGGTTTCCAACCCCAAGATGAGCACCGACGCTGGAGCGAGTTTTCGGGCGGCTGGCGCATGAGGGTGGCCCTTGCCAAGATTCTTCTGGCAGGGCCCGATGTGCTACTGCTGGACGAACCTACCAACCACTTGGACTTGGAGAGTCTACTCTGGGTCGAGGAATATCTCGCAGGCTTCAATGGGGCCCTGGTCCTGGTTTCTCACGATCGAGCCTTCTTGAACAGGTTGGTGAACAAGATAATGGAGGTGGACCGCGGGAAGGTCTCTGTTTATTCGGGCAACTACGATACCTATGAAAGAACAAGGCAGATGCAGGACCAGATCCTCATCGCCTCGCACAAAAACCAGCAAGAGAAGATCAAACGCATACAGAAGTTCATCAACCAAAACAGGGTCAAGGCCAGAACTGCCAGCCGTGTTCAGAGCCGAGTTAAGATGCTGGACAAAATGGAAAGAGTTGAGCTTCCTCCTCGGCCAAAGACCCTTAGGTTCACCTTTCCTCAGCCGCCCTCTTCCGGCAAACGGACCCTGGAAATAACCGGCCTCGTCAAGCGATTCGGCCAAAATACTGTATACAACGGTTTCTCACTAAACGTAGATCGGGGAGACCGCATCGGAATGGTTGGCCCTAACGGAGCAGGTAAATCCACTTTGATGAAGATTATTGCGGGCCTTTTGCCTTACGAGGGCGGAAACGTGAAATACGGGCATATGGTTAAGCCGGGCTATTTTGCACAACACCAGTCCGAGAGCCTAAACTCGGAGAGGTCTATCCTTCAGGAGGCGGGTTCTGTGTCTCCCGGCATCCTGGAACAGGAGGTTCGTAACCTTCTCGGGGCCTTCCTTTTTTCCGGGGATGACGTGCAGAAAAAGGTCAAAGTGCTCTCCGGAGGTGAAAAGAGCAGGCTGGCCTTGACCAAGATACTGCTTTCGCCCCCGAACTTGCTCTTAATGGATGAACCGACCAACCATCTGGACATCCCGTCGTGTGAAATCCTCGAAGAGGGCCTGAAGAAGTACGAAGGGACCCTTATCCTGATCACGCATGACCGCCGGCTCATGAACTCAATTTGCACCGGTATCCTCGAAGTGGAGAAAGGGAGAGCTGAGTATTACTTAGGTAATTATGAGGATTACCAGTACAAGAAAGGGCTTGAGTCTAAGGCCGAGCTGGAAGCTCCGGCCTTAGAGGTTGTACCTGTCATCAAAGAGACCGAATCATCTCCCCCGACAGAATCCCGGAAGGAACGTAAACGCCGCGAGGCTCAGAGCCGGATAGCGATGTTCAAGAGACAGGCCCCAATAAGAGATGAAATTCAGAAGATCGAATGTGATCTGGAGGCCAAAGAGGTCCGTAGAAAGGAAATAGAGAGTCAATTGGCGGACCCGGCCAATTACGACAGCAAGGAATTGATTCTTCCTCTCTTGGAAGAAGGCCCTCTCCTGGAGAGAGAGATCAGGGAACTGGAATCTCGTTGGGAAGGG
Source organism: Desulfomonilaceae bacterium (assembly GCA_052146735.1). Lineage (GTDB taxonomy): Bacteria > Desulfobacterota > Desulfomonilia > Desulfomonilales > Desulfomonilaceae > CAWBBA01. Next base: position 3,181 of record JBKQMK010000493.1, read on the forward strand.
TTGCAGGCCAAGTTAGAAGAAGTTCCCACTTTATCCTAGGAAAGGCCCGACAAGCCTGCTCAAATCTCTCCCGTCGAGTGCCGCCGTGTCCTGCTCCGGAGCCGGCATTCTGCCTAGTTAAATGACCCCCGGCAAAGCCGGGGGCTTATTTCTGTTAGCCCCTCAAAGGGGCATTAGAAGAGCGCCCTGAAGGGCTTCCCCGCTCCTGCTGATCTCAAACCTGTTGCTTGAGCCACCCGGTCCTGATGCAGGAGCTATTACCGTCATTCCGGTGGAAGTCGGAATCCAGACTTTTCAGTATCTTCTGGACCCCGGCTTTCGCCGGGGTGACGACGCATGTTGGTGCTATTCTCCTCGAGTGATGCATTGGGAACTCGTTCTTTGTCTCAACACTGGCGCTACTGCAGCGCACGGTCAAACCCCTGGGAGTCGCCCCGGCAAAGCCGGGGGCTTACCATTGTTTTGGTTACTGGGCTGCAACCGCGTCCGATCAATCGCTGCTACACCCCAAATTAAAAAGAATAACAGAATCAATAATCGCGGCAGGGAGCCCACTTCGCCTCGCAGCGGCACGTGTCGTTGCGCGCGGGTTCCGATCCCAAACCATTTCTTGTTGTCACTCCTCATTCAAGGCATGACGAACGGCTCCAAGGAGTTGCTTGAGATTATAGGGCTTCCCGACGAACCCCTTGGCCCCGCCCTCCAGGATTTCTTTTGTGGCCCTGTCCGGAGAGAAACCGCTGGCTATTAGCACCTTTGCTGCGGGATCGATCCTGAGAATTTCATCAAGACACTTTTTGCCGTCCATCATTGGCATAATGAGGTCTAGGATAACCAATGAGATTTCATCTTTATTTTGTCTGTAAATTTCAACGGCTTCTCGCCCGTTGTCTGCGGTGATGACATTGCACCCTGAGTTTTCCAGAATTCTCTCTCCAAGTGACCTTACAAATTCTTCGTCATCGACTAAGAGAATTGTACCAGTCACGCAGGCTGAGGACTCCCGGGATGTCGGCGCGTCCAGTTCTGCGTCGGCTTGATGCACCGGTAAATATATTTTGAAGGTCGTGCCCGCACCAGGCTCGCTGTAACAGGTGATGTGTCCACCGTGGCTCTTCACTATGCCGTAAACCATTGCAAGACCTAAGCCGGTTCCCTCGCCAGGTTTTTTTGTTGTGTAAAACGGCTCGAATATACGATCCATTAAGGCCTTGTCCATGCCTATACCCGTGTCACTGACCATAAGCACCGCATGCAGCCCTTGAGAAGCTTCAATGTGAGAGTGGCAATAGTCGTCATCCAGTAATGTTGTCTGCGTTTCAATCGTCAACCTGCCGCCCTCCGGCATGGCGTCTCGAGCATTCACGGCAAGATTCATTAGAACTTGTACCATCTGACTTGGATCGGCATTAAGTACCGGAAGATCGGGGCCAAGGTTTATTCGAACTTGTATCGTCTTGGGAATCAACCTGGACAGCATCTTGCGCAGTTGTTCCACTTGTTGATTGAGATCAATCGGTTGTGGTTCGGATTCCGTCCTACGGCTAAATGCAAGAATTTGATGAACTATTTCCGCGGCAGTTCCTGCAGCCTGGATTACCTTTTTTAGATCTTCGTAATCCCTGTCACCTTCATCTTTCCCGCAAATAATCAGCTCAGTGTACCCGAGTATCACAGTCAGGAGATTGTTAAAATCGTGAGCAATGCCTCCAGCCAGATTTCCTATGGCTTCCATCTTCTGGGCCTGAATAAGTTGCGCTCTAAGGCTCCTCGCCTCGCTGACATCTATGATAAATGCGAGCGCCGAGCGTTTTCCGGGGTATTTGATCGCGGTACCCCATCCTTCCACCTCAAAACGTTTCCCGTTCTTAGTCATGCCGACAGATTCAAAATGAGCGGGGATCGCCTTGTCCGCCATCCTGGCTGCCGTTCTCTGCCTAATCGTCTCTCGGCTCGCGGGGGCAAATAACGTCTCCGCAGTAAGCCCTACGATCTCATCCTGACTTTCGTAGCCAAACATCCTGGTTAACGCAGGATTCACATATATATATTTGCCGTCCTGGGCGATTGCTATCCCAACGGGCGATGAATCAATAATCAGGCTCATTCTTTCTTCAGATTCTCTTAAAGATACCTCGGCACGTTTGCGCTCAGTGATGTCCTCAATCAGGGACAAGAAGTAGAGTGCTTTTCCTTGGTCATCACGAATGACGGAAACCGTAAGATGAACCCATAAGACCTCGCCATTTTTCTTTATGTAGCGCTTTTCCATTTTGTAGAAGGGAATCTCACCGCGCGACAACTTCTTGACATATTCTAAATCCGGCTCGATGTCGTCCGGGTGGGTGAGGTCGCCGCAATTGACGTTAGTAAGTTCCTCCTCCGTATATCCCACCATTTTGCACAGTGTCGCATTGACGGCGACCTCCCGATAATCCAAGCCGATAATGGCTATCCCAAGCGGACCTTGTTCAAATACTTGGCGAAAGAGTTCTTCAGTCTCTCGTAATGCAGCCCCTGTCTGCTTTCGCTCGGTAATGTCCTCCACCATGCCCAAGAAATAGAGTG
>JBKQMK010000494.1:0-17276 GCA_052146735.1 Desulfomonilaceae bacterium
CTTTTCCTCAAGATTCAGCCCGAATATCGCATCATGCTTTACTCTGGTGAATCCCGCCTCATAAGGTGACCGACAGATGAATCAAAAAGAATTACTCAGGGAACTTGAGGTTCTGCGCCGTAAAGTCGCCGAGCTGGGCGAGTATGAGAGAAGATACAGGAACGTGCTTGAAAGTGCTGATGAAGCAATTATCGTGACACAAGACGGCATGATTAAGTTGGCCAATCCTAAGGCCGTGGAAATCAGCGGTTATTCCGAGCAGGAACTCCTTTCCATGCCGTTTGCACACATGATTCATCCGGAGGACCGTGAACTGGCATTGCAGTATCACGAGCAGAGAATGCGCGGCAATCTCAGCAAGAGAGGCTATCAGCTCAGAATCCTCACCAAGGATGGAACAGTTAAATGGCTCCGGCATAATGTCTCGACCATATGGTGGGAGGACAGACCGGCAGGGCTCGGCCTCTTGACCGACATCACCGAGCAAAGGCTGATGGAGGAGAACCTACGGCGAGCTCGCGATGAGCTTGAGATTCGTGTTGAGGAACGTACTGTAGCCCTGAAACAAGCAAACGAAAAGCTTCTCCTGGAGATTTCCGAGCGAAGGCGTATGGAGGATGCTACAAAGGTTGAGAAGCGTAAATTTGAAACTCTGTGTGATGAAGCGCCGTTTGCCATGATGCTGATTGATCAGGAAGGCACCTTTGAATACGTCAACCCGAAATTCAAAGACATGTTCGGCTACGATCTGGCGGACGTGTGCAATGGACGGGAATGGTTCGGGAAGGCTTTTCCCGATCCCAGTTACCGGCATAAGGTCATTAATGTGTGGGTGGATGATATCAGAACGCATAAAGCAGGAGAACTGCGGCCCAGAATTTTTGTGGTGACGTGCAGAGACGGTACCCGCAAAACAATATCCTTTGGATCGGTGCAACTGCCCAGCGGACAACACTTGGTCACATGCGAAGACATTACCGAACGTAAACGGGCAGAAGAGAACTTGCGATTAAGCGAGAGCGCCTACAGAACTCTGGCTCAAAACATCCCTGGAATTGTGTATAGAGCTCACCTTACTGATCCGCCAAGGACGGAGTTTTTCAACAATGCCGTTGAATCCATAACCGGCTTCTCTGAGGAAGAGCTTAGGACCGGAGAAGTTTGTTCCATAGATCCTCTGATCCAGCCGGAGGATAGATTAAGAGTTATCGAGAAGGTGAAGCAGGCATTAGTAGGCAATATGCCGCTGGAGATGGAGTATCGCATTATCCACAAGAATGGAGGGATCAAACATCTGGTTGATTATGGAAGGCCGATACGGGGAACTGACGGATCTGAAGTACATATTGATGGGGTCATTTTCGACATAACTGACCGAAAGCAGGCCGAGGAAGCGCTACGGGAGAGTGAAGAAAAGTTTTCCAAGCTGTTTCAAAATTCACCTGACGCTATCACTCTCACGGAACTGACCGGCAATAAGTTGGTTGACGTTAATGAAAATTATACCCGGATCTCCGGATATAGTCGTGAAGAATCAATTGGACGAACCACTATTGAACTCGGGTTAGATCCGGATGATCGAAACAAATTCATCACTGCATTGAAGGAGAAAGGACGAGTTCTAGGCTTCGAGGCTCCGTTCAAAACTAAAGCCGGTAAAATAATTATTTGTAGCATATCCGGGGACCTCATTGAAATACAAGGCAAGCAATACCTTCTGGGAGTGGTTCGCGACGAAACGGAACGTAAGCGCGTAGAGGAGGCTCTGCAAGCCAGCGAGCACCGATACAGCGCCTTCTTGAATTCAACCACGGATTTAGCATTCATTAAGGATGAGGAATCCCGCTACGTAGTGGTTAACAAGGCAAACCAGGATTTTTTTGGCAAGGCTGAGCACGAGATCATCGGCAAAACGGACTTCGAGTTGATGCCCGCCCACGCTGCGGAAAATTGCCGGACTTCAGATCTTGAGGCCCTTAGACACGGTGGAATAGTTTTCGCGGAAGAGGAGATTGGCGGAAGAGCCTTTGAAACCAAGAAGTTCCCCGTCCCACTGATGAATGGAAAAACCGGCGTTGGAGGGCTCATCAGAGAAGTCACCGAACGCAAGCGGGCTGAAGAGGCTTTGAGGCAATCCGAAGAAAAACACCGTCTGGTTGTAGATAAGGCCCAGGAGGGTATTCTTATCTCGCAAGAAGGCATGATTCGATTTGTAAACCCCAAAGCCTTGGAAATTCTGGCCTGTAGTGAACAAGAGCTATTTTCCATGCCTTTCACCGAGTTCATTCACCCGGATGACAGAGAGATGGTCTATAGTCGCTATGTGCGCAGACTGAAAGGAGAACAATTCCAAAGCCGTTATTCAGTAAGGATACTGACCAGAGACAGAGCTGTAAAATGGGTTGAGAGTGATGCTACCACGATTACCTGGCAAGGAAGTCCCGCTGCTCTTGTTTTTCTGAACGATGTTACCGAACGTGTGCGAATGGAACAGGCGCTGAAAGAGAGTGAAGAGCGGTACCGAAGTCTCGTGGAGGAGAGCTTTGACGGGATGTTCATCCTGAAAGGCTCTAAGATAGTTTTTGCGAATTCACGTCTACACCAGATGCTGGGTTATTCTCCGGGAGAACTGGAAGGTCTGGACTACTGGACGATTTATCATCCGGATTACTGGGAGCTTACGCGCGAAAGGGCAACGGCGCGGATGCGAGGAGAAAATGTTGTCTCTCAGTACGAGGTCAAGCTACAGCGAAAGGACGGCACCGGTTTTGACGGAGAACTAAGTGCCAGAGCAGTGCAGGTGAAAGGTGAGCCCGGTGTGCTCGTATGGGTCAGAGATATCTCGGAAAGAAAGAGCTCTGAAGAAGCACAAAGGCTATTAGCCACAGCAGTGGCACAGGCTGCAGAAGCAATCGTGGTTACCGATGCCGAAGGAAAGATTCAATACGTGAATCCGGCCTTCGAGACGATTACGGGGTACACGCGAAAAGAAGTTATTGGCCAGCATACAGGACTGCTGAAGAGCGGCGAACATGATCAAATGTTCTACAGAAATCTGTGGGAAACCATCAAACGAGGAGAAGTTTGGACAGGACACTTCATAAATAAGAGGAAGGATGGACGCCTTTATCAGGAGGATTCCACAATTTCGCCGGTCCGGGACTCAAACGGCAAAATCGTAAACTTTGTTGCCGTCAAGCGTGACATAACGGAACATCTTCAACTTTCCGCGCAACTTCTGCAGGCGCAGAAAATGGAGGCCATAGGTACACTGGCGGGTGGTATCGCACACGACTTCAACAACCTCCTCCAGGTCACCTTGGGTTATTCCGAGTTATTGTTGGCGGAGAAGCGGGAGAATGACCCGGAATATGCCGATCTTCAAAAAATATTTAGTGCTGCCAAGAGCGGCGCGGAACTAGTTAAAAGCCTGTTGACGTTCAGCAGGAAGGTTGAGACAAAGCCCATACCTTTGAATTTGAACAGACAAGTGATCCAAGTTGAGAAGCTTCTGCGCCGAACGATTCCCAAAATGATAGAAATTGAGCTGGATTTGTCCGATGACCTTGCGGAAGTCAGTGCGGACCCCACTCAAGTGGAACAGATTCTGATGAATTTGGCTGTTAACGCCCGCGATGCTATGCCGGACAGGGGCGGGCTCACCATAATCACAAAGAACGCTACTCTCGATCAAGAATACTGCAAAGTTCATGTTGGAGCCAAACCAGGTGAGTACGTGATGCTCTCGGTTTCGGACACGGGTCACGGAATGGAGAAAGCAGCCATTGAACACATATTTGAGCCGTTCTACACAACCAAGGAAATGGGTCGAGGAACTGGGCTTGGCCTTGCGATGGTATATGGAATTGTCAAGCAGCATGACGGCCACATCACTTGCTACAGTGAACTTGGACATGGAACGATTTTCAATGTCTATTTTCCTGCCATTGAGCGCCAACTGGAGCCCGATTTGGAGGAGAGCAGCGTAATGCCCGCTTTTGGAACAGAAACCATTCTCCTTGTTGATGATGAAGAGTTCGTTAGGGATCTGGGATCTCGGATTCTCAGTAAAGCCGGCTATAATGTCCTTACCGCCACGAACGGCAGAGAGGCATTGGATATTTTCGAGAAAGAGCGGACGCGGATTGCGCTGGTGATTCTAGATCTAATCATGCCCGAGATCGGCGGCAAAGAGTGCCTTGAAGAGCTTCGCAGAATTGATCCACAACTCAAGGTCCTTATCGCCAGCGGTCTTTCGGATGCCGCGTCCGTAAGAGAATCGATTAGAATTGGAGCAAAGGGATTTATGTACAAACCCTTCAAATCCAGGGAGCTGCTACGACAGGTACGTAAGGTGCTTGACGAAGTTCCAACAGTCTAACTGCGACGTTTCTCAGAATTGAAGAATGGAGCGTGGCCGAGCATCCGGCAGCCTTGTCGTGGTCAGAATGGCCATCGAGAATCCAGGCAAGGAAAAGTAGTTATCAGCCTCAAGAATCTCGTGTGTAATAGTTTAGACCTTCGCGCATCTGTGGCTCCAAGCGTTCACGATTGCCTCAATCCTGTCACTCTTTCGACCACGGCCCCGCGGGCAGCTATGGATTGCTCCACCAGCGCCAGTGCTTCCAGAGCTCGCAGTCCCCTTTCCCCGTCAACCAAGGGCCGACGCCCTTCCCTGATCGCTCGAAAGAAGTCCTCGAGTTCTCGGCGCAAGGGCTCTTCATCCGGCACGGGAACGTCTTCTTTATTAATATTTCCCATTATGCACGGGCCGTTTTCGGTGGCCGGGAGTTCTTCCGCGGTATACACCGTAAGAGTACGGGCTAATGTGTCAGCTACCAGGGAACGCCGCGGGGTGGTGACCGTTATGGTACGCAGCTTTTGGGGCGAGCATTTGGCTGTCAGGAAGACCGCAGTGATTTGGCCCTGAAACTCGATCCTCGTATTTGCGACATCTGTTTTTTGCGAAAACACCGGCCGGCCGACTGCGGAAACGCTGAGCACAGATGAGTCTGCTATTTCCAGGGCAAGGTCAATATCGTGGATCAGCAGATCGTAGAGCACATCCACATCAATACAGCGGGAGCCATCAAAAGGTGCCAACCTCCGCGCGTCAATTGAAATGATCTCTTCCGGTTCCTGGCGCAGAAGATCCATGAGTTTCCCCACTGCCGGATTGTATCGTTCCACGTGACCGACCATGAGGACCAACCCGGTCTTCTGCGAAAGGTCCACCAGCCGGGCGGCCGCATCCAACTCGTGGGCCAAGGGCTTCTCCATCAACACATGGATCCCACGGTTTAGACATTTCTCTCCTATTTCAAAGTGCATTGAAGTAGGAGCCGCTACAGTGACAGCGTCGCTTTTATCCAGCAGTTCGTCAAGGGTGGCAAAACATTCGCAACTGTGCCTGTCGCAAATCTCCCGAGACCTTAGCCGATCGGGGTCATAGAAGCCTGCAAGGCTCACATCCGATGTCTGTGAGACAATCCGAATGTGGTGCTGCCCCATGGTTCCCACGCCCACGACGCCAACCCGCAAATTTTTTTGAACAGCCTTCATAAGCGGGGAAGATACACTGACAGCAGTGTTTCGTCAAAGGGTAAACCATTTACTTTTCGGACTCGTTCATGTTTAAATGAGGCATCCTAAGAGCCCACCATGCATCCGATGTCATCCGTTCGGAGGTTTCCGGAGATGAGGGTAGTGTCTGCTATTCTGCTGGTGTCCTCAATCATGGCGGCGATGGTTTGCGCCGCGGAACCCATAGTGATCGGCGCCTATCTGCCGATGACGGGCAACGTCGCCGCTTACGGCCAGATGGGCTGGGAGGGGGTTCTGCTGGCGAAAAAAATGGAGCCCGAAGTGCTGGGACGGCCCGTGGACCTAAAATTGGCGGATACCAAATCCGACAAAGTGGAGGCGGCCAATGCAGTCTCCAGACTCATTGAAAAAGACAAAGTGGTAGCCATCATCGGAGAGATGATCTCGGGTAATACTATAGCCGGCGCAGATTATGCTGAGCGACACAAAATCGCCATGGTCTCACCTACGGCAACGAATCCGATCGTAACCCAGGGCAAAAAGTTTGTTTTCCGTGTCTGTTTTATCGACACGGATCAGGGGCGTGTCGCCGCGAAACTTGCTCTTAGTCGGCTCGGGGCAAAAACCGCTGCACTCATCTATGATATTTCCCAGGATTATTCGGTAACGCTTGCAGATGTCTTCAAGAAGGAGTTTATTGAAGGCGGAGGGAAAATTGTCTCAGACACCAAGTTCAAAAGTGGTGACCGAGATTTTACCCCCCAATTGAGTCGGATTGAAGGGACAAGACCGGACATCATTTATGCGCCGATATATTACACTGAATGCGCACTCATCGCCAAACAGGCCGCAGAAATGGGCGTGAAAGCCACTCTACTTGCAGGGGATGGGGTTCAGGCTCCCGAGCTAACTCGGCTTGGAGGTAAGGCGGTTGAGGGCCTCTATTTCACGGCGCATTTCCACAAAGACATGGTCAACAATGACCGCTGGAAAAAGTTCATGGACCTCTATGAGAAGGACTTCCACAAGGGCCTCGACGCATTCACTGCCATGGGGGCCGACGCTTATTTTGTCATCCTTGACGCCGTCCGGAGGGCCGGCTCTGCAGATCCGGTGAAAATCCGCGATGCCCTCGCGTCCACAAAGGATTTTGAAGGTGTCAGCGGCAAGATTACCTTGAAGCCGGACGGAAACGCCATCAAAGCCATGGTGGTGAACAAGGTTCAGAACGGCAAATTCGTCTATGTTACAACCATAAATCCGTAAAGCGTCCTTCAGTCGGCAAGCGGATTGGCACGTCTATAGCAGTTGCCAACGATAGTGCCGTTGGGAAATCCGAGATGGAAGATCCCGAAAAGCTCACAGTGACAGGCGTTTTTCCCGTCATTCCTGCGAAAGCAGGATTCCAGAGTCTGGACCCCGGATCAAGTCTCGGGTTACGGTGTGGTTCCTCAAAATCGGACTAGTTTTTGGCCAACTGCTATAAGTGGCCCGACCCCGGATACTTGGCGGTTCAATAGTGGATTTCTCCTTCATACTTCAACAGATTGTCTTCGGACTGACCCTGGGCTGTTTGTATAGCCTGATAGCGATCGGCTACACCATGGTCTATGGGGTCATCCGGCTGATTAATTTCGCTCACGGCGATCTGCTGATGGTCGCGGCTTACATAGCGTTTTTCGGCATTGTCATGTTTCACTTACCTTGGCCGGTGGTCATCCTCATCTCTGTGGCCCTGACCGGCTTATTGGGGATTCTGATCGATCGCGGAGCGTACAAGCCACTCAGGAGGAGCCCCAGGATCAGCGCTCTCATTACGGCGATTGGCGTCTCATTTCTCCTCGAAAACCTCGGGCTCGTACTCATCGGAGGTCGTCCCAAGACATTCCCCCCACTCCCGTTTGTTGAAAACTTCGTCAGACTGGGGGAAGTAAGAATCCCTATCCTGTCTCTGTGGATATTCCTTATTACGGTCATGCTTCTCGTCCTCGTGATTCTCGTGGTTCACAGAACAAAAATTGGAATGGCCATGCGGGCCCTATCCCGCGACATGGAGACAGTGCGGCTCATGGGCGTTGATGCAGATCGCGTGATATCTTTCACGTTTGTTCTCGGTTCGGCCTTGGCCGCCGCTGGCGGGATCATGTGGTGCATGAAATATCCTGCGCTGGAGCCGTTCATGGGAGTGATACCCGGCCTCAAGGCATTTGTCGCCGCGGTTCTTGGGGGAATTGGCAGTGTGGGTGGAGCGGCCATAGGGGGGATGGTTCTGGGACTGGCGGAGATACTGATTGTGGCGATAGAGCCGCAGTGGTCCGGCTATCGGGACGCGATCGCTTTTTCGATCCTTATCATTATTCTGCTCACACGCCCCACGGGAATCATGGGAGAGGAGTTGCCCGACTGAGCCATTCAGCCCTCCGGATGTGAGGCTAGCCCCCGGGGAATCATTCAAATCTCATAGCGCTCACTGAATCCAGCCTGCTAGCCCTGATAGACGGGTAGAGTCCCGACACCACACCAAGAAAAACAGTGAATACGAGACCGCCCAACATACTGAGAGTCATCATGAGGGGAGATACCTCCACACCGAGAGGCGCCTTCAAGATCTGAACAGACATAACACCGCCGATTGCGCCGATCACCCCCGCAAAAAGACTTATGAAAACCGATTCAGTGAGGAACTGCGCCATGATAATCTCTTCGCGGGCTCCAAGAGCCTTTCGGAGACCTATCTCTCGGGTTCGGTCCTGCACAGCGGCAAGCATGACGTTCGTGATCCCGAGGCCGCCAAGAAGGATGGTAATGCCCAAGGCGGCATAGATAAAGACTTTGACGATATAGACCGTTCCTGTAACCTTCTTGATTCGTTGAGGGTAATGGACGACTCTGATTCCCGATTCGTACCCCTTGTGGGATCCTTTGAGCGCCTCAAGGGCCTGATCGCGAGCCCCTTCCACCTTGTTGTAATCGTCCACTCTCAAGTATATCTCTCGAATCCAGTAAAGGCCTTGGAACAGGTTCTGGGCGGTCGAGATGGGGATAAAGATAGACCGGCGAATATCCGAGTTCTGAAGTCCACCGAGAACTCCTATGACCTCAAAACTCAGGTTCCCCACGCGGATTGTTTCCCCAACAGGGTTGGGATTCTTGAACAGATACTTCACTACGTCCTGGCCAAGTACGCAAACGGTTTTCCTGGCAACCACATCAGATGGACCTATAAGACGTCCGTACAACAAGTTGGGCGTTTGGGTCCTCCAATAAGACTGATCCACACCAAAGAGACCGGGGCTCCACTGAGTAGTCTGAAAATGCACGTCGATCTGAGGCAACGAAACGACAGGTGCTACAGCCATGAGGTGCGGGACATGTCTCAGCTTAATGACGTCCCGCATATAATATTGGCCCGGGTGATAATTTTCATCATTTTCCCAATGAGCTTTCATGACGGTAGCTTCCCCGAGGAGTTCCAGGTGCTCACCCATCTTTTTTTCCACCGAATCGCCCATGGTTTGAATAACTATGAACCCGGCTGTTCCGACCGCAATACCGGCCATCACCGCTTTGTAACGACGGCGGTTGCGCAAGACAAGACGCCAGCACATAGTCATTAGATCATCGAATTTCAACGCATACCACTCCTTTGCCTACAGCTTGGCAGGTCCTCCCTTGCTCTATCTTTTATATAGTACATGATTTGGCCGGAAATTCCAGCCCGGTGCCGTGCTTCATCAGCGGCCCACTTAAAGGCGCCCAGCGCCATTTATTTTGATATCCGCTGCTTTAGGATCGAATACATCTGCTCAGCAATCATTCTCCGTCCGGCATTTGTAAGGTGAACTCCGTCGGGTTGGTACGCCGCCACCTCTCGCCGGCACAGCGTATTGCGGAAATTCACGAAGTAAGGCTTCTCACCGAGGCAACCCAAGTAAGCGAGGTAAGGTATGATAAAGTTTTTGCGCATGGTTGAAAAACGTTCCGCGTCGACAATCGAATCTTTCTCCGCATTATTTATGCTCGGGGGAACTTGGCATTCCTCGACCCAAAGAATCGGCTGAAAGAAGAGTAGGAACTCGGCACCGTAACATTTGGCGAATTTGTTGACATGATCGTACCTCTTTTCCGCGCCAGCAACCAATTCCTTCAACGCGGGTGAATCGGCTTCAAGCGGGACCCAGACCTGATTGATCTTGTCATAAAGCTCCTTGGAAAAAGAGGAATAGATCGCGGCATTGAGGGGCTTCAGCAATCCGAACCAACTCCTGTAATAGCTCTCAATGAGTGAACGGGCCCGCCGATAGCCGTGATGGGCGTACGGATCGCGATGCTGGGCAAAGTAACTGGCGTCATTGGCTCCGTCATAAAATATTATGAAATCCGGCACTTCGGAACTCTCTATCAGTAGCTTCTGGAGGTACTTGGTCTCTAAGAGGGAGTTGAAAGAGTCTACCCCGAAATTCATGACCGTAAAATGCAGGTCCTGCTGATTTGAGTTGAGAAAGCCGGCAAGAAAACTGGGGATAGTTTTGTCATCAGACGGAGTAGCCCCCCTCATGGTCGAACCGCCGAAGAGCCACAAAATCCTGTTTTTCCCCTTATCTTGCGAGCGCGAATTGTTCGCGGTCGGTCGAACTCCCCCCGCCTGTAAAAAGAGCGTGTACGGATCGTAAATGGCTGGGCCCCCTTCCCGCAAATGGCCGTCAAGGATGAAGTTGCTCGCGGTAATGGCCAGGAAGCTCAAGATCTCCACACAGATGGCTGTAACTATCAACCACTTGAATATCTTGGCAAAAACGAGAAACAACCGTCTCAAAATCAACCTCTCTTGTCATAGCCGGGTTAACGAGCTCGGCCACATGTGCGATGACGAAAATTCCGGTACGCAGCGCGCCCGCACTTCGCAGGTCTGTCTCTACACATTTCCAACGCGATTGTCGGATGATTGACCATCCTCAATGCGTGTCGGTATAGCATGAAGCGGCCCTGACTGAGAAGGAGGCGGTGATTTCAGATTGTTCACTGGATACAACTTTTGTCTTGAATAAAAGGATACAGACATGTGACGATAATCTTGGAAAGGGGGTGATCCACCGCTTCCGATTCTGAAAACGGGGGGATTCCGTCCGCCGGTGACCGATGCGGGTGATTCTGACGTGCTGGGCCCTGGGGGCTCAAGGATCTGCATGCGCCGGTGTTCGTCAATCACATACCATCTTATCTCTCTAATTCTGAGTGTGTCATAACCTGCGGAAAGGAGGATCAGTGATGGTCGAGGGAAAAACTACGAAAAAGGACGAAACGTTGGCCGAGGGAGGGCTTGCCCGTCTTGGTTTAGGTCTGGCCAACTGGAGCGAACGCTGGTTTCCGGATGCCCTTGTGTTCGCTCTCCTTGGCATCGTCATTGTCTTCGTCGTCGGCCTTTTGATCGGTGAAAAACCTTATAAACTTGCTCTCGAGGGAGGCAAGCAGTTTTGGGTTCTCATTCCATTCACCATGCAAATGGCCATGATCATTATCGGCGGATACGTAGTCGCTTCCACACCTGCGGTCTATTGGATTATTCAGCGTCTCGCTGCTGTTCCATCAACTCCGAGAGGCGCGATCGCTTTTGTGGCTTTTTTCTCCATGGCCACTTCTCTTATCTCATGGGGATTCAGCCTCATTTTCAGTGGCTTGTTGGTCCGCGAACTGGTGAGACGTGTGGACGGGATCGACTATCGTGCCATCGGTGCGGCCGCTTATCTCGGATTGGGCAGTATATGGGCCCTTGGTCTGTCTTCGTCGGCAGCGTTGATGATGGCTACCAAGGGATCGATACCGCCGGCGCTGTTTAACATCAGCGGATTGATCCCCCTGTCTCAGACCCTTTTCTTGTGGGAAAGTATTGCAACAGCAGCGATATTGGTAGTTGTGTCCGTAATCGTGGCATATTGGTCGGCGCCCAAGCCCCAGCACGCGAAAACTGTCAAAGACTTCGGGGTGGTCTTTGAACCGATCAACGTGGACCTTGAGCCCAGAACAAAGCCTGGAGAATGGCTCGAATATAGCCCTTTGCTGAACATACTCGTGTCCTTGCTGTTATTCGTGTACCTGGTGAATGTATTTATGACATCGCCCATGGGACCTCTGGCAGCACTGGACCTGAACACGTACAATTTGATCTTTATTTCTGTTGGCCTTCTTTTGCACTGGAGGCCCAAACGGTTTCTCCGCGCTGTAGGCCAGTCCGTGCCGGCTACCGGCGGAGTTCTTATCCAGTTTCCGTTTTACGCGGTCATTTTTGGAATGATTGCAGGCACGGGAATTAACAAGTGGCTGGCTGACATTTTCGTCTCCGTAACCACCCAGAGCACTTATCCCTTGCTGGTCGCAGTCTATTCCGCCGTTCTGGGGGTGTTTATCCCTTCCGGCGGCAGCAAGTGGGTCATAGAAGCGACCTATGTTCTTACGGCAGCCAACGAGCTGAAGGTCCACCTTGGATGGGTGGTGCAGATCTATAATGCGGCAGAAGCCTTGCCGAATCTGCTAAACCCCTTCTGGATGCTCCCGTTGCTGGGCATCCTCCACATGAAGGCACGTGACCTGGTTGGATACTCGGTGCTTCAATTGCTCATCCACATTCCGATTGTCTTTTTCCTTTGTTGGCTGTTTGCAATGTGGCTTCCGTATGTTCCGCCGATCAAATGAACCGAGATGACTCAAAGCTTGTAGACCCTTGCTGACAGGCGGGGGTCTACAGCACACACTCCATTTGCTCCATCGGTTTATGTTGTTGAAGTCTCCGTCCGGCTTGCCTTCGACCGATCGTTTTTCATTTGGTAGTGCGCTTCCATGGTCAAATTAAATGCCCTATCGCTGATCTTTGTAGTTGTTTACCTCTTCCAGTTTCTCTTTTCATTGTGGCTGGAGCGGCTGAATCGTGATCATCTCCAGCGCTCCGGCAACCAAGTGCCCACTCGGTTCCGGGAGTTTATTGATAAAGAGACGCTTGCTCGTATCAATACGTATTCTGTAGTTAAAAGCCGCTTATCAGACCTCCGGAAGGCCGCGATGGACATCGCTCTTCTAGTGATAATCCTAACGGGCATACTTCCGATGGGAGACAGTTACTCCGTCAACCCTGAAGTTCATTACATTTGGGCCGGATTAATTTTCTTTGTAAGTGTGGGCGTGCTGTTATTCATTATAGAACTGCCCTTTGAGTATTACGATACGTTTATCATTGAAGAGAAATACGGTTTTAATAAGTCTGACTTGAAGACTTGGGCCGCGGACAATCTCAAGAGCGCATTGTTGTCGATCGTTTTGCTCATCTGCGTCATGGCCCCGCTACTGTGGACAATTGAGCGGTCGCCAAACTACTGGTGGTTATGGGGCTTTATCATTGTTGCCGTGATCCAGTTGGGAGTTGTGGTGATCTATCCGGTCCTGATCGCTCCGTTATTCAACAAATTTGAACCCCTTGAAGACCGGGATCTGGTCCACGGGGTGGAAGAGCTGGTGAAAAGTGTGGGAATGGAGACCGGCGGCATATTCAAAATGGATGCAGGCCGGAGGAGCACTCATTCAAACGCATATTTCACGGGCTTCGGCAAAACCAAGCGCATAGTGCTCTTCGATACGCTCGTCGACCGTCACACTCGTGACGAGATCCTCGCGGTGCTGGCCCACGAATTGGGACACTTTAAGCTCAAGCATATCTGGAAGTTTTACGCGGCCGGCCAATTCGCCATGCTCGTGGGATTCTATATCTTTCACTTCATGCTGACATGGGACCTTTTGTACGCGACTTTCCGCGTCCATCCCTCGCAATCGTACATCGCCCTCTTTCTCGCCGGCATATTCTGGCTCAAAAGCGGGTTCTTCCTGAAGCCCATTTACGCAGGTTGGTCCCGACGTTTCGAAAAACAGGCGGACGCTTTTGCGGCAAGACTTAGGGAAAATCCTCAGGCTCTTGCCTCGGCCTTGAAGAAGATGGGGGCACACAATCTTTCTAATTTGACTCCTCACCCGTTTTATGCATGGTTCTATTATTCGCATCCACCTTTGCCGGAGAGGGTTGCCTCATTGGAAGATCAAACCTTCGGTTAAACTCGCTTTACCGACCGGCACGACGCCGGCCTGACTGAGAAAGGTCAAACAACCATGGAAGCCTGGTGGCAAGGACTTTCAACGTTGACTCAGGTGTTCTTTCTTGGAGCGGTCTTTTTCTCAATAATATTTGCCGGCCAACTGATCTCCATGTTATTTGGGGTCGGGCACTTCCACGGTCACCTCGACCATGTTGGGGGCGGGCACCATGTGGACTTAGCCTCAGGAGGCGGGCACCACGCTCACATAGCTCATGATCACGGGACTCACGGAAACGATAAGTCCGGGTTCACCTTCGTGTCCATTCGCTCGCTAATTGCCTTCGGTACGCTGTTCTCTTGGGCAGGGACGCTCTACTTGATGGGGGGCACCAATCCTGCCTGGGCCATAGGATTCAGCGTTGTCTGGGGTCTGGTCGGAATGTTTGTTGTTTCTTACCTGATGTACAGACTGCTTGGTCTTGAAGAAATCGGCAATGTTGATATTGCCACCGCACTGTTTGAAGAAGGCACTGTATACATCGGTGTTCCTTCGGATGGTGTCGGCCAGGTGCGAGTTAAGGTCAGCGGGATGATAAACTATGTCAAAGCTCGTTCCAAGACAGGCGAACCGGTGACTCGAGGAACAAAAGTGCGAGTTGTGGGAATCTGTGGCAAAAATATCGTCGAGATTGAACCAATAGAAAATAGAAAAGGAGATTAGCATGACGACCGCGATCGTCTTAACGGTAATCCTGGCCCTTTTTATGGGTGTGATTCTTCAAATGTTCCTTTCTAGATTCAAGCGCTGCCCATCAAACAAGATTCTTGTGATCTACGGAAAAACCGGACAAGGCGTCGCCAAATGCGTCCACGGAGGAGCGGCTTTCGTCTGGCCGGTCATCCAGTCATACGATTGGATCGATCTAGACCCCTTCGACATCCCCTTGGAGCTAACCAGTGCCCTGTCACATGAAAACATCCGCGTGTCGGTTCCCACCACTGTCACCGCTGCAGTCAGTACCGAAGACGGAGTTATGCAAAACGCTGCAATCCGCCTTCTAGGCCGAAGCAGAGAGGAAGTTCAGAGGCTGGCCCAGGACATCATCCTCGGCCAGATGCGGGCGGTTATGGCAACCATGCGAATTGAGGAAATTAACCGGGATCGGATATCATTCATGGCCAAGGTGAATGAGGCCGTGGCGGTTGAAATTGAGAAAATCGGTCTTGCGGTTATAAACGTCAACATCAAGGATGTGGAAGATGAAAGCGGGTACATCATGGCGCTGGGCCGTAAGGCCGCGGCAGAGGCTATCAACCAGGCCATGATTGACGTGGCCGAACAAGAAAGAGTCGGAAAAAGCGGAGTAGCCGAGCGAGAACGTGATCAGCGGCGAGCGGTGGCGACAGCCAACGCGGCGGCAGCGGTAGGAGAAGCCGAAGCGGAACGCGATCGACGCAGTGCTGTCGCGGCGGCTAATGCTACCGCGGCCGTGGGAGAGGCGCAGGCAGAACGTGACCGCCGGCAGCAGACCTCCTTGCTTGACGCCCAAGCTGTTGAGACCGAAACTACGGCAAACGCAAATAAAGCAGGCTTCCACGCGGGCCAGAAGGTGGCTGAGGAAGAGGCCAGAGGAAAAGCCCAGACTGCTGCAATGAAGGCTGACGGGACAATCCGGGTAGCCCAGGAAGAAGCCCAAAAGCTTGCCGAGGAGGCTCGTGCCCATCGGGAGCAGGCGCGGCTTAATGCTGAAGTAGTCGTACCGGCAGAAGCTGCAAAACAAAAAGCTGTAGTAGAAGCTGAAGCGGAACGACAAAAGAAGATACTGATCGCCGGCGGCGAGGCTGAAGCGGTGATGCTCAAGATGCAGGCCGAGGCCAAGGGCCAGCAAGCTATTCTTGATGGAAAAGCAGCAGGTTACAAGTCTCTTGTGGCGGCATGCGCGCAGGAGCCGTCCCTCACCGCTGGGTTCCTCCTCATCGAAAAGTTGGTCGACGTGGCCAGGATCCAAACGGAAGCCGTAAAGAACCTGCCCATAGAGAAAATCATTGTCTGGGATGGCGGCGGAGACGGCGGCATGTCCAACTTTGGGCAGCGCATAATGGGCGCGCTACCCCCCATGCACGAGTTGGCTAAGATGTCCGGTCTGGAATTGCCGGAATTCCTGGGTAGAATCACACCAAAGAAGGAAGGATCGCCCGCGGAAGCATCTTCAGCCCCGCAGGTCGAGAAAACCGTTGATTGACCGGCGCGATCATGTCTGCCGACAAATAGGAGAAACGTATGTCCGTGAACGAGAAAGTGGTCAAAATTTTTGAGTATGCGCTTAATCAGGAAAAGACCGGCATGAGTTTTTTTCAAAATTCTCTACAGCGTCTGGCAGTGGGCGCGGCCGTCACCGCTTTCAAGACTCTGATTCAGGAAGAACAGAAGCACATCGACTTCATAACCAGGATTATCAGCGACCTGAAGGCGGATCGAGAAATCGAACTCTCGAATTTGAAAGACGTGATCATCGAGCCCACGAATTATTTCGATGACCGCGCGCGGTCCGAATTCCTCGAAAAGTGTGTCGAAGGCTCCATGGTGCCCGATGTCACTGTTTTCAACATGGCTTGGCTAATTGAGAAGGACCTCAGCGAGTATTACGCGAAGATGGCCGAACAGACCCAGGGGAAGGCAAAACAAGCGCTTACGATGCTTTCAAATTGGGAGAAGGAGCACGAAAGGTTTTTTCGCGAATATCGCGACAAACTCTCTGATGTCTATGCCAACATGCCTTGGGGAGGGTGACTCGCCAGGTGCGTTGAAATAGCCCCGCGGAATGCGGAGTCCCCGCTTTCCTAAAGGGGGGCAAGGGGGAATTTTGAGCCAACCCATTGAAAATCCCCACAAATCCCTCTTTAGAAAAGGGGGGCTTTGATGGCTTAGCAGCCATTGAAAGTGCTCACAAGGGTGGAGAGCTGCCGTGACCGAATCCATTCTGGAATACCATGGCCGAACAGTCTACGACCGTCACGGCATGTCGGGCCACGGGCTCGACTGGGGCAATCAGCCGGAAGTGTTCAAAACCTATCCGGGCCTGGAAACGATCTCTCTGCCCGAACAGACTGTCTTGCCGACCGACAACTTTTCCGCGCTCGTCGAACGTGACCTGACTGATTCGCCTGCCCCCGAAATCGACGTTCATTGCCTCGCACTGATCCTTCGGCTCACCCACTCTTTGACTGCAAAGGCCCGGTATGGAGGCAGTGATTTCTATTACCGCAGCGTGGCTTCCGCTGGAGCGCTCTACCCTTTCGAGCTGTACGTGGGCCTATCGAGCGTACCCGGACTCGATAGCGGCCTTTACCACCACAGCGTTGCCGGCCAAGGCTTGACCCTCCTTCGGGCGGGAAACGTTAACTTCGCCCTCGATGGGGCCGTAAAAACCAGACGAGATACCCCCCCTACCCTGGTCTTTTTCCTTACTTCCATATTCTATCGAAGCTCCTGGAAATATCGCGATCGCGCGTATCGGTATCATCTACTCGACACGGGCCACTTGGCCGAAAACCTGGACTTGGCTCTCACGGCGGTTCGCGTCCCGTTTGAGGTTCATTACGACTTTGCGGATGAGTCGGTTAACAACATATTAGGAGTGGACCCGGCACGGGAGG
>JBKQMK010000495.1:0-4930 GCA_052146735.1 Desulfomonilaceae bacterium
CGGCCCGCCATTTCCTTATGGTGGCCAACAAATCCATCGGTGTCAAGCAGAAGAAGGTCTGCTGCCGCCGACTTCCTAGCGGAATGATGTAATGAGGGTAGCCTTGAAGCAACTACCGGTACAACCCTTCCACTATCCCTCTTCTGGCACCTGAATGCATTTGTGGTGGCGCATTACATGCGGTGTCGTCCTGAGCCTTCCGTCACCGTTACAGGTTCGGCTCATCTGTGATAGATAAATGCCATATTGCCGCTTACATGATACTCCACCAGCATTGCGACTTCATCAAAGATAGCCAGAAGTTGATCTGCGGTTCTTGGCACCAAGGCATCGGCCTTGCCCAACATGTTGAGATAGCTATCGGAGAGCCTGCCGCTTTTTATAAGTGTGGAAAAAGAAACTGTAGCACCGTCTGCCATCACGTTCTTAAATCCTTGCAAGACCTTCGTCACGTCATCAACACAGTGCAGCAAATTCATTGAAATGATCGTAGTGAAGCTCTTGGGCTTGAACGGAAGCTCCAGGGCATCTCCATGAAGGAAGACCATGTTGGGCGGAACGCCCCCGTGCACATTCATCAGTCTTGCTTTGGCCATCCTCAGCAACTTTATGGACTGATCTAACAAGACGATAGGTCGTTCGGAATACTGGGCGTATGTTCCTGCTGTGAAGGCCAAGGACCCACATCCTGCATCCAGAACCCATCCGTCCGCTGCGGACCTGAGAGCATCGAGACCCAGGGCATAAAAGTCCCTGGTCCAATACCCCCACACAAGCCGGTTGTACAAACGATTACACGCCACCACATCATAGATACTTCCAAACTTGTCGTAAGAGCCTACATTCTCAACCTGAGAGTAGATGGAATAAATGTGAGGTTCAACGAGTCTGAATCTCACGTTTTCAAGAATGATCTCAGAAAGTGTGGACTCAGCGGTCATGTGCGTGTGTGCCTTTCGTCAAAGAGCAGTCGGTCTGATCTGCAAGCGCTTTGCGGAGTCTCTCACTTCTCCATCATCTCGTCATTCGGCATTGTTGTACCGGTTCTGGGTACGCCGCGATGTATTTACTCCATTTGTCTTCTTTAGTCCCGGCTTTTTTCTTCGGAGCACCGGGTCTAGCGTTTTCTAGAGCAGGCCGATGAACTCGTGGGTGTCAAGCGGGTGCCGCGTCTTTTCGTCAAGAAACAGATCATGAGCTTCCAGTAGACAGGAGTGTGAGGAGTATGGATTCCGGTCCTCCGAGGGGGAACATGGCGTTTGCGCCACGATGTACCCTCTGAGAGGATCGGAGATAAACAGACGATTGCTGGCGACAGACTCGTTGGTCAATGGGATTCTCGGCTTCGTGCGAGTCTTTTGCCGAGCCAAAGAAAGGCTGCCCCCGTGCCACCAAAGAGGAGCATCAATATTGTCAGGAATTCAACATCTGCAAACATCAACCCCGGACCAAATCGTATGCGCTCAACTAATGAAATTCCTGCCCCTATTGATGACAAGGCAGCTGAGAGCAACAAAAATGCTCCGACGCCTAATAAGGAGTACCCCAACATCTGTCTCATTGGCCAAGCTGCCCTAACTATTGCTTATCTTGATCGGTGAGGCGTAACCAGAGTTCGAGTAATACGGCTGGTTATGCTACGGCTTCTCCTTGTCCAACTCCCTCATGCGTCGGTCATAATCTTTCCAGAATCTTGTGTTACAATCTTGGATGCATCGAGCATAAACATAGTAATCGTTCCTTTGGTGATTTGTTCCCCGACGATATGGTTCCACTCCGTAACGTTCCTGACAATCACGCTCACAACTTTCGCGATCGAAGCTATCCTGTACCAGCCTGTTACCGTAGCTGCCCGATTCGCCCTTCTCTCCGGTATTCGAATCCGCCTGAAGGCAATACACAGAGCCAGCGAAAAGCAAAAGGGCTGTCGCTACGGTCGAGAACAAAGTTTTCTGATTCATGTCTCACCGCCTGGACGTGTCGGCACTGCCGTTAGTTGCTACTAGAGTCCGCTGAAGCCGTACTCTTAAATCCATTTTACACCTATGTGGTTTGCCTGTGCAAAAAAATGAAACGTCGGTGGCAAAGGGGTTTCGGGAACGCCACGCTCAATCATGCCCACCCTTCCCTTCTGGCCCCAGATTCATTCTTCTGTGCACCCGGCTAGCGATTTCTCAACGTGGCCCGTGAACTTTTCGGTGTCAAGCAGAAGAAGGTCCGCTGGCGCCGATTGCCTCTCTCTAAGTGATGTGATGAGGGCGGAGCAAACACCCGTAAAAGTTGTCCCGTGTGACACTTAAAGAGGCTCGTGCGAATCGTCCGGCGAGCCGAGCTGACTCACGGAAGGTTGGGAACCACAATAAAATGTCCGGAAATTCGCTGCATTCTTACATCACGAACTCAAGGAAGAAACTCTGAGCCTTGTAATCCCTCAGTTACCCGCGGTTAAAGACCGTCATTACGGGCGCAGCGAAGTCCCGCGGACCGCGGGATTTGCCTCCTCGCTATGACGCTTGACCGGCGATTGCCCGCGTAATTGAGTGCTTGCGGGAAGGACTCGTCAATCATTGCATTATGGGGCCAAGATATGTTAAAGAGTCCGCGTTTCCAGGCGTCGCGTTTTCATGGACTTCATAAAAAAGGAGACAATATATGGATGACCATCAGATGGTGTGGAATGAAGCGGTTGCCAAACAAATAATCCAGCAATTGGAGAAGCGCCGCATGGAGGGCAGCTATGCCGCGAACTCTGCTCAAGCGCGAGATGAAGTCGTAGCGATGATCCCGCAGGGCGCCACCGTCTATCGATGTGGGTCTTTGACAACGGTCGGAATCGGTTTGTGGGATAAGATAGCCGAGCTGCCTGGGGTGCAGGTGATTAATCCTTACCTGCCCGGGATTTCGCCTGAAGAATCTTTCGAGCTACGGCGTAAAGGCATGACGGCCGACGTCATGATCGCAAGTTCGAATGCAATTACGTTCGACGGAAAGTTGGTAAACCTTGACGCTACGGGGAATCGGGTCGCGGCCATGTGCTTCGGGCCGAAAAAGGTTATCTTGGTTGTCGGCATGAACAAGGTGGCTCCGGACCTGGATTCAGCCATGGCCAGGGTCAAACATTATGCGGCCCCTATTAACACCATTCGCCTCGGTTTCCAAAACCCGTGCAAAGAGAAGGGGTTATGTTTCGACTGCCGATCTGCTCAGCGTCTCTGCAATATGTGGAGTATCATTGAGGGTCACATGATGAAAGACCGCATTCATGTGAAGTTGGTCGGCGAAAACCTCGGATACTGAACGGGAGAGGCCGTCGGCAAGACTTGTTCCGCAGCACGTATCAACGGGAATGCTTGGGGGGATGTAGAATCTGCTCGTGGCTCACTCCGGGGCTTGGGATGAGGTTCGCCCCTGCTACGACCTTAACGCGTTGAATCAACCGGGCCAAAAGCAGACCTGAGTCCTCGGAAACAGAGAGGGCTTCTCCTCGCTCAATTCTCAAAGCAATTCATTGAACTGGTCAACAGCCAGTCCGCTGTAGCTGAAAACTCCGGTCAGACAGATTGATTCGCTTCGGAGACTCTCGAGCCACACCTCCAGGGAGTCAACCGAGGTATCCACATCGGGACATTCTCTCGATAGACGTCGTAAACTTCGCCCAGCTCAGCCCTCAGGTTGCGTTCTTCGAGAAAGGTCCCCACGAGGAAGTAAGCGGTGGCCAGCAGCGCAAATTCTAGACGTCCATAGGTCATCGTGGGACCGATCCACAGAATTACTATGCACAACAGATACATCGGGTGGCGACAATACGAGTACGGTCCCTTCACACAGAATATGGGCGATTTCGGAGGTTTGTTCTTGAGGGCCCTGAGATGTGTCCGGATTCCCAGGAATTCCCCCATGTCTATATAGTGGGTCGTATAGAATGTTGTGATTATTGTCACTATGTAACCCAGTGTGAGAAGCCAATAGAGACTGCCCTCGGTTTTCCAAAGGACCCCCGCCATTGGCCTCCAAAAATAGAGGAGCAGTGACAAGGTTGCTCCGCTGATGACAACGTACAAGGCTCTCACGCCATCGCTCCCAGCAAGTCTTGAAAGGAAGGCTTTGCCCAGGTCTCGGGCTGTCAGGCTATGCAACGCACACCACAAGATAAACAGCACTGTGTTGTATGCCGCTTCGGCCGTTCCTCCGACACCCTCTTCCGGGAAATGCAGGAAATAGAGCATCCACAGAAGAGGAACCGCTGCGAAGAATCTCACCACCCAGACTGTCAAGGACATGTGCGAACTTCTCATGGCGCCTCCTCGGCCCGAGTCTCGCTCCCAGCAATGAATCGTCCGTGGTCGTTCCCGGCCACCTTTCTACGAAACGACAAACGGGCCAGGCCGGCCACGTTGGGATGTGTAGCCTCTGTCTGGTAAGACGAAGCACAGCGTCAATAGGTTACAACTTCCTGATGAAACGGCAAGACGAAACGACCGGATTGTCTATTCTCTGCCTATCTGCGAGCCAAAACGAGCCGTGTGTGATTCTGGAGACACGTCCACTTAATGAACGAACAGGTTATACCAGTTCGCGATTCAGTTTAGGATTTGATATAAGCTCCCCGACTTAGATCTTGGGGAGGTGTCTGATGGGTGGAGTGACGTCGGCGCTACCACATCTTTCGGAATTCGAGGTGTCCGTGCGGCTGAAGCAGACGGCTGGGAGGGAACACCGGAGATGGCTCATAATCTGGAACGCATTGGTGGACCCGCGGCCTGCCTCGGAGATCGCTCTGCACACGGACGTTTCGGTCTCTTGCGTTCATAGCGTGGTGTCCCGGTACAACAGATTCGGTCCACAAGCCATCGAAGGTCGTGAGCACGGTATACGGCGCAGATGCTATTTGAAGAAAGACGAGGAAGCAGAGTTTCTAAAGCCGTTTCTT
>JBKQMK010000496.1:0-8938 GCA_052146735.1 Desulfomonilaceae bacterium
CCTCACTCAGGCATTCTGTATCGTGGACATGAATCTTTTTGAGCCAATCGTCATCTGAAAAAACAAATAAAGTCTTGGGGCCATGCACGGGAATTATGAAATCGCCAGGGGAGGCGATGCTAAAGCAAAAATCCATTTCAAAAGACTTCTTCGCTGACCTTCGCAAGGGAGTACGCCTTCAAGAATTGATGCGCAAATACAATCTTCCCGAGGAGAAACTTCATCAGATTCTTGGCCGGCTAAGGCGATCTGATTTGGTCGCTTTGAGGAAGCTCTGGGAACGGGAAAAACTTTCTGAGACGCAATTTATGCGGGCTTTCGAGGAAGTGGAAGATGACCTGAAAGGTGAGGGCTGATGTCGGATTTGAGACTGATGCAGCAGACAATTGCGGTGTCAGGTCCGATCTGCCCTTTTGATCCGCCTCCTGTCGGCCTTTTCTCTAAGTTTGAAAGCCCTTTTCAATTTCCATTGCTTGTACATGTTGTAAGCTGGCTCCCCCAATACAAGTGCGCAAGTAAAGCAGACAATTACCGCCAGCAGGAGTAGATCGGGCCATTCCATATCTTCCCCCCTTACCCACACGTGTATACCTGAGAGTAGCTTACTGGTAATAGTTAGTCAAACCCTCGGCTTGCTCCGATTCGCTTGCGTTCCGTCCCGATTCCCGATCACGCCTCGCCTTGCATAGACTTCTTGTTCCTTCATAATTGTCTCTCTGGCTTCGTCTCCGCGATTCTGAAGGCTTTTCAGGTCTTGCTCAAGGAAAAGGTGCGGGCATTTCCATAAGATAGTCGCTGTGCGTAGCCGGCCCTGCCTGCGTTTTCGCCTCTTTCTATATCTGAGGGGTGTTCAACGTCAGAGGAAATGCCAATTTTGAGAGAAGAAATTAAGGATAGAGTGGAGGAAGTTTTCGACCTGAAAAGCTCCCCCTCCACTGGCAGGCACATTTAATCTCTGGTAACAGGGATCTTACGCGGAATGGCTTTCTCAACCTTGGGCATCGTGAGTTTGAGCACACCGTCAGACATGGCAGCAGTTATTTTGCTCTGGTCTATGACCTCCGTGAGGCGGAAAGTGCGAAAATAATGTCCTACCCGGTACTCGGCCAGGATCGGCTCCCCTTGGTCGCTCACATCATCAGCTTTTCCCATAATTGTCAGAGTGTCATCTTTGAGGTCGATTTCCACGCCCTCCGTTTTGACTCCGGGCATATCGGCCAAGAGTACCAGCTCATAAGGGGTGTCGTAAATATCTACGGCTGGGGCAAAATACATACCTTCTTGAGTGAACTCCC
Source organism: Desulfomonilaceae bacterium (assembly GCA_052146735.1). Taxonomy (GTDB): domain Bacteria; phylum Desulfobacterota; class Desulfomonilia; order Desulfomonilales; family Desulfomonilaceae; genus CAWBBA01. The sequence continues at coordinate 1,296 of JBKQMK010000496.1, forward strand.
CTTCGGGGAGCGTTGCATGCTGTTTTGGCCTAGCCTCAATTTCTTGGTCCGCCATGTGCGTCTCCTCCTTACTGGCAATCAATGATTACTCATTCCGCCTTGACCGTGATCTGCCGAGGTAATGCAGCTTTTTCCTTTTGCAGCGTCACGGCAAGAACACCGTCTTTATATCTTGCGCTGACATTCTCGGCGTCCACCTTGCCGGGAAGGGTCAGGCTTCTCTGGAAAGTCCCGGTTGCCCGTTCGCGACGATGATAGCTTATCTCCTCACCGGCCCCCTGAGGCTTTCGTTCTCCTTTCAGCATAAGCGTGTCTCCTTCGATCTTGATTTTGAGATCGTCGGTCTTCATTCCAGGAATCTCCGCAGTAACAACATACGACTGGTCCAAATCCCTCACATTTAAGAGCGGAAAGAGTCGCGCCCCTCGCCACAACGGATCGAGTGACGGTCTGCGAGTGCCGGTTACCGCATTGGATAGGTCATCCATGCTCCTTTGAAGCCGCTCGAGTTCTCGCCAGGTAGGATCAGTGCCAAATCTCCATCGAATCATTCTTCCTTCTCCTTTCCGAGTTTGCATCTTCCGTCAGCACGTGCTGCGTGACACCCATCACCAGACTAAGGGGCCATGGCGTTACTACCGAATCACCTTGGGAATGAGTCTGCGCTTCCAGAAGGCCATTAGTCCTTCCTTACCGAAACCAAGCTGAATAAGCTCCCATCCTTGCAAGCCTCGTTCATTCATGAGGTCCACTAGAATTTGTGGTTCCTCAGCGGGCACTTCTTCCACTGAACACTCCCCCTCCTTTGAGCAAAAATATGCCAACTTGATAAACGCATTTCCACTATGTGTACTGATTTCGTATTCAAAGCGTTCCATGTCACTCCCGCCCTTCATGTTCGCCCTTGTTTCAGCCGCCAAAATCGCCGGGGGACACATTGTGCCAAACTTCTTCCCACTTTTTCTTCAGGTGAGTGATCTTGCCTTCCAGTTCCTTTTTCTCAGGTTCCCATGCCGTCGGGCACTCGGTCCTGAGTTTTGTGATTCTGCCGCCAAGCTCCTCGATGATCATGTGCAATTCGTTGACGAGCGGAACTACCTTTGTTTTCTCTCCCGAAGGAGATTTGTCCAATTTCCTGACCACGTCATAGACCTTGGCTTTCCATGCTGTTAGTTCGCTCAACATGCTGTCACAATAAGTCTGCAGATCCATAGTTCGGTCTCCAGATCCTTTGATGGTTAATTCGCGGGAATTTGGGTCTCCATTCTTCCATGTTTCTGTATTTGGATGCCGCTGATCCACTTTGGATTCAAGCAATTATACAACCTATTAAAAAAAACAGGGGATAGAACTCGTGGTTCGAGTAAATCAACGGTGAATCACCTCGCGGCCTAAGAGCGATAAAGTCCTCTAGCTCGGACGTACCCACACAGAACAGTTAGGAATCCAAAGTTGTCGTTCAGCACGGCGTCTATACCTGGTCGGGCACGAACCAACCTCTCACGGCTTTTCCGGAGTTGTCTTTGCCCTCGAGTCGAACCACACGCTTCAGAAAATCTGAGACTTCCTGCGCGTTCAGGCACTCTTCAATCTCGCAATCGCCTTCAGTCTGGCATTTCTCACACGCATGGGACCACGCCCAGTGAGCCATTTGTTCGGGGTTCATGGGGTTTCCTCCTTTTAATTAATTGATTTCTCGCTGACCATCCCAGCTCTCCTGACGATCTGGAACCTATGGGGCTGTATGATCGTCGCCCAAAAGGCTTAAACCACTCTCAGCGGTTACTCCCCGTAGTGATCAAGTGTCTTCATGTAGTGCTTCAGAGAATAACGGGAAATCCCCAGCAAACGAGCAGCGCCTTGCCTGCTCCCGCCAGACCGCCGCAGTGCTGCATTAATGAAAAATCGTTTTAGTTCCCTGGTAATCTCGTTTAAAGACTGATCGCTTGGGAAACCCACCGAAAAGACCTCATTATTACTTAGAAGCAACTCTTCACTCACTCTAGCCATACCATTAGGCTCTTTTTCGGGTCTCCGTCGCTCGTGGGCATCCCTGTTTGCTTCAGCCATTTTATTACCGGGCGTGTTCTGGTTCGCGGTCATATTAAATTCCCCCAAGTTAATAATTATTTTATTAAGACACCTCCGTATAGCTTGGGGTTCTCACCAATCGGATACCGATTATACCAAGCAGCTTGATCCTGAAGAGAATATTGATGTATTGAAGAGAATGAAGCCATAGCCGATTGACTAACCGCTGTTCTCTTTGCTGACCCCTCGCAGGACAGTAAACGGACTCGGGAAGCCGCGAGCAAACATGATCACATTTGTGTCACATGGACCGTGGAGAATGGACGGAGGCATGGGATGAGCGACAGCAAGGCAGGCACAATCACTTTTTCTTACGAAGCGCGCAAACTGGCGGAACCTTCTGAGCCGGGGGGCTTGACTGAAGAAACGATCGATCTGAGCGCCATGTTTGCAGACGATGTCTCGTCTTCCGGGAGTTTCGACCTGAGACGGTTTCGATTGAGCCCCTTCGAAAAGTTGCTCCAGGCAATTCCCATCCCCACCCTGCTGGTAGACCAATCCTGTGTGATCGTCTTTGCCAATAAAGCTTGCAAGTGGGCGGCCGGTGAACCGGGGGCAATCGACGGCCACCTCTTCTCAGTTTTGTTCTCGAATCGGGCTGACGGGCAGCAGGCGGAGGAGTTGATACGAAAAGTCTTCCACGACCGGGTTCCGCTTGTTGCGAAAGGAACGCTGGGCACAGATGACACTAGGATGTTTGGCAGAATACACTTTCGGTCTGTCAGAATTCAGAAGATGAGAATGATACTCGTAATTATAGAAGATATTACGCCTTCGGAACCGCTTTCGCGAGAGACCTCAGGATCTGTGATCTGACCGGTTAGAGCGGCGCTCGGGTTACGCCACGGCTGCCGGGCGAATTCTTGTTTGTCAATTATGGAAACGGCTCACGGAGGGCATACACCCATGAGTCATTGCTGCCAAAGTAAATGACCCCGTCCCACACCTTGGGCGCGGAAAAAATCTGATTGCCCGTCTCAAATCGCCAAAGTTCCTCCCCGCTTTCCGCGTCCAGTGCGTGCAGGAATTTATCGGTGCTTCCGAAATAGACAGCGTTCAAAGAAACCGCCGGAGAAGATAGGAATGATTTGGGGCTATTGAACGTCCAGCGTTCGCGCCCGGATTCAGCGTTTACTGCGTGCAGATTCCCTCCTGCGCTGGAGAAAAACACCGTTCCCCCGAACATTGCCGGACTACTGTATATGGGCCACTTGGCATCATATCTCCATTTCTCTTTCCACGTTTGTGCCTCCAGAGCATAAAGAAAGCCTGTCTGGGTCCCGAAAAAAACCGTGCTGTCCGCAACAAGAGGAGAGGAATCCACAGGCCCGTTGGTTTCAAACGACCATTTCAACTTTCCCGAAGAGCAATCAAGTGCGACGAGCCTTCCATCGTGCCTGCCACAAAGAATCAGATCTTCGCAAACGACCGGCGCAGATTCAACCCAACTGAACATCGGGTTGCCCACTTTGCACTTCCACCTAGCCAAACCGTCGTGAGTATCCAGAGCGTATAGGTTGCCGTCTGTACTGGTAAAATAAACCGTTCCTTCGCGCGCGGCGGGTGCGCACCAGATTTCCTTCCCGGTCGGGAATCTCCACCTTGCTTGCCCGGTGGTCGCATCAATTGCATAGAGGCATCTGTCCCAACTTCCTATGTAGACCGTGTCGCTCATGTATACGGGGCTGGATCTAATCACATCACCAGTTCTGAATCTCCAATTGAGATTACCTGAACCACAATTGACCGAGTACAGGTGTCCATCCCGACTCCCGAAAAAAACCGCATTCGCGGCAATAACCGGCGAAGAGAATACCCACCCGTCAGTCTTGAACTTCCACTTGAGTGCGGGCGCCCCTGGAATCGGCTCCGCTTCGACCAGCGGCCTTGTGAGGTCAACATCGATCTCTGCGGTTGCAAGAGCAATCCGATCTGCCACTTCGGCCTCTGTCAGCATACTCGCTTGAACGAGCTTGCTGAACAAAGACAATAACCCCGTGGCGGACAAATGGTATTTCGTCATGAGGGCTCGGTCGCTCATGCCGCTCCGTATATCAGCAACAGCTTCTTGACCGGTGATTGGACGTCTGTTCATGGGCATTTCGCGAATCCTCAATGGATCTGAACATGTACATTATACCACGTTGAACTTAATGGCCAAGAAGTCTTTGGGATCGGATTAGATATTAAGAACCTATGCGAACTGCGATGACATTTTGTTAATTATTATTATGAGATATGAGACACAATGCTTTACGGATTTTGGGCTTTCCTGCGCTGACCTGACCAAAAAGAAATAAGTCATACTCATGAGCATTGCCAGGATCGGTTCATATCACCAATCAGGCGGAGGAATCGGATCTATCATTCTTTCCGCTTTCTTCTTTACCACTTCTTCTTTCCCCTTCTTATATTTGAGGGGTTCGTGGGGAAATCATGAAGGGAATAGAAAACGTGTGAGCGGAAAGGAGGAGCCGACAATGAAGCGAGCAATGGTCAACATCCTGTTCGTCGTACTGGCGATCGCGGCAGAGTTATTTTTGGATTCAATGAAGAAATCAAAAAAGGCGAGTAAGTGAACACCCCAGCGGCTCCCGCAAGGGGGTCGTGGGTTGAACACTACCTCCGCCACGAAAGGAGTCTTTGCCATGAATGGTCAGCATCAACGTCAGGGCATGGGGATTGGCTGGATGATCCTTTTGGTTATCCTGGACTTCATCTCATACCCCGTCTTGGGCGCGATTAACGATCTGGCCGCCATAGCCATTGGAGGATACCACCTGCTGAAGCGACGATGATGTCTATGCGCCCGCCCGGGCGTTAAATCTAAGAAGAAACAGAATACATCTAGAAAGGAGAGAGCATCATGAACGCAAATGCTTTCAGAGAAGACGAGCTGGTCACCCGCAAGATGAAAGTCAACGGAGAGTGGCAAAGCCGCACATTTCCTGTTGTTGGTGGCAGGCTGCGAATCCTTCACGAGAACAATGATCACCTTGGCATCCAGACTGAAATCATAAGGCTGGACAATGATTTCGTGGTAGTCAAGGCAGCCGTGGAGAGCCAAAGGGGAAAGTTCAACGGCACGGGAACGGCATCGGGCCAAAGAGATGCAAAACTGGCAGACTCGCTGGTTGAATTGGCTGAGACCCGTGCGATAGCTAGAGCGCTTCGCTTCAGCGGGATAGGCGTTGAGTACACAGGCTTTGAAGAAGTCACCCACGTCGCCGCCGTAGATTCGGAAAAAGAGCAAACAAGCAGCAAAGCCCCTGCACCGGCATTCCCTGAAGACAATGGCAACGGCAAAGTTCCAGCGAAAGCGCCAAGTGGCGCTCCGGCTGCTACAGGATCAAAACCGCAACGTTGCGGCATTGGTCAAGCAACCCAAGCTCAATGCAGAGCGCTTTACGCCCTGACCAAACGAGCAAACTATCAAGAGGCAGACATTGGGGAGATGCTTGCCCGCTTCGAGGTTTCCCGCTTTGAAGACCTTTCCCGTGAAACCGCATCATATCTGATCGGCCACCTACAGCAAGAAGTGGCTGCTTAAGCAAATTCCAAAATAACAACCAAAAGCAAACTAGTGCTCTGTCCTCAAAATACCTAGGCCATCCGTCTACTGTAATTACAGATAGATATGTGGCCTGGGAACCTTAGTTGTTTGAGGGACAGAGCACTAGGGCGGAGCGGGATAGGTCTGTCTGCGTTCCGCCGTACGAAAGGGGAGAACCATGTACAGATTCGCTCGAATCTTTTGGAAATCGCTAGCGGAACAAAACATTTTGAAAAAGAGAATCCGGAAGCTGAAGCAACAGCGCAACCGCATGGCAAGACGTTTGTATGGAAGGAGGGGGAAAAGATGAACGCGTCTATGGAAAAGCCCCACTTGTCCTATTCTCAGATCAACACGTATCTGACGTGCAGTTTGAAATACAAATTCCACTACCTCGACAAGATAGAGCCGCCTTTTGTCAGCTCTGCACTGGTGTTCGGCTCCTGCATTCATGAGGCTGTAGCAGCCTTCTATCAGAGTTGTCTTGAGGGAGACGCTCTATCTCCCAGTCAGGTTCATGATGTTTACCGTCAGGCGTGGGATAGCCATTCCAAGGAGCAACAAATACGGTTCTTCAACAGTGACGAAAAGGAATCTCTCACTACAAAGGCAAAGCGGATGCTGGATGTCTTCCACGAGTCATTTGATCCGAGTGCTCAGATCATCGGGATCGAGGAACCCTTTGAAGTGGATCTTGGTAAGCGTATTCCTCCGCTGGTTGGTTGGATCGATGCTGTGGAGCTGGCGCCGGATGGAACGGTCAGTGTCATTGATTTGAAAACAGCCTCCAAGCGCTATTCAGATAATACCGTCCACTCCAATCTCCAATTGACCTGCTATTCGTTGGGGGCTAAAGTTCTGGGCTTCAACGGAGAAACCCGTTTCCGCCTCGACGTGCTCTTGAAGACTCAAAATCCGGAGCTGATAAGATATGAGACCACCCGCAACGACGCGGATCGTGAACGGTTCGTGAAGCTCGTCAAAAACGTATGGCAAGGGATCAAGAAGGAAGTCTTCTTCCCGAAAGCGGATTGGCAATGTGGCCAATGTCCATTCCTTGATAACTGCAAGACCTGGTAGGCACCGCCAGCAAAATCAGCTGCAATCAATAAGAGACCTTCTATATGAAAGGTCTCTTTTTCGCCGCTCAGATCTGCAATTTCTCACCTCCTTGCCCCGTTGCGGAACGTATAAGAATGGGACTTTTCCCGCATGGGGACTGGGCAAAGGCATAGAGGGGGGCTATACTGTTGTCAATTCCAAAAAAAGAGTCAAAAACATAGATCCTGCCTCACTTAATTCGTGGCTACCTCAAACACTAAGGATATCATTGGGTTGTGCACTAATACTTGTCGCTGTCTGTCTTCGTATTCTACAATGCGAACTGACAGATTTCCCAATGGGGGTCCGAAGCACAGGAATTTTCCGTAACAGTAGATCATACTGTGCCCAATAATCACCTGATCAAGACTAGCTCTTTCCGTATCAAGGCGCATAATGGCAGAAGCAAAATGAAAAGCCCCATTCTGAAACAGGATCATTCAAAATGGGGCCGTGTTGGGGCTTTATGGCAAGACAGTGTACAGGAATTTACTCTCCCGACGTCGGGAGAGTAAATTTCGGACGGGCTAGGCGGACCGCCTTTCCCGAGTCTCGTTTACGATTTCATCGAGGTTATTTACAAAAGTTTGCAGTAGTTGCGCTGTCGCCTGGACGTTCTCAAGGCTGGCGTAAACCTCAGGGATCAAATCCAGGGCTTTACCAGGAGAGTAAGACCCCTTGATAGCTGTCATGTCTCCTACAAATTCCAGAAAATCCTCACTGACGGACAGTTCTGCAAGGGTTTTCATGGTCTTATGTACTTGGCCTGCCCCCGTATTATGTACCACTTGTTAAGTTAGAGTCATAGTACCATGACCTCCCGGGATTGGGAAAGGATCTCCTGGTGTAGTAGGGAGGATCCACGTTGTGAGTATGGTCTCAGGAGCAGGTGGACGGT
>JBKQMK010000497.1:0-12238 GCA_052146735.1 Desulfomonilaceae bacterium
GGACTGGATCTGCCGCTGGTTTACAATACCAACGGCTATGAATCGATCCAGACGCTGGAACTACTGGATGGCATTGTGGATGTTTACCTGCCGGACCTTAAATACGCCTCCGCTCAGGAGGCGCTGAGATACTCGGACACGACGGATTACGTGGAAAGAGCTCGTGCGGCAATCCTCAGGATGCACTCCCAGGTGGGCAACATGGTTGTAGATGTCCAGGGCAAAGCGGTGCGCGGCATGATCTTGAGGCATCTCATGCTTCCGGGAGACGCTTCCGGCACCCGACAGACTCTCCTGTGGGTGCGTGACAACCTTCCGATTACGGTTACGATTTCTCTCATGGCCCAATATGCGCCCCTGCACCGGAGCAAAGATTTTCCTCTTCTGGATAGGACGATCACCGGTGAAGAATACGATAGGGCCGTGGATATGGCTTGGGAGTTGGGTTTCCAAAATGTCTTCATTCAGGAGATTGATTCCGGGAAATCGGAAATACCTAATTTTGCCCTTACTAAACCCTTCAACTGGGAATGAGGAAACGTTCTTGGTCCTGTAGGGGCGCAGGCCGTGTGCTCGTGCAACTAAAGTTGACAAGCGCAGGCCCTGAAGTTACTCTTGATCGGCCGCTGCGCTGCAAAATGAGCGGCCCTCGAATCAGCCCTCTTGGGGAGCTTCACGCTGTGTATTCCTAAGACGAGGAGGCATTCATGGACGGACGAACTTTTGAGTTGGAATTCGCAAAGTTCATACAAAGGTTCCATGAGCAGATCAAAGAAGCCTTTTTGGAGGATGCTTTCCAGCGGCGTGAGATTCTCTCCCAAACGCTACTCGGCAAAGAGATGGTCGAAGACCTCGCGGATAGCATCGTTTCGGAATTCAAGAGCAACATAGATCGAAAAACCGCGGTGGAGACCATAGCGGACCGATATGTTCAGCTCGGCATCAGGTGTTGTGAGGATGGTTTCAGTTCTTCTGCGATAGTTCGTCTTTTCATTCTGTTGAAACGGCACATCTGGTTATTTTTCCAGGAGAGCAACTTTGCCGGGCAACCGTTTGACGTGCGCTCCATTGTGGCATTGAACAACCGGACAGCGCTATTCTTCGACCGCGCCATATATTTTTTCCTCGTGGGTTTCGAGCGGGCCTCCAGTGAGTTCTCCGGTGAACTCGACACTCTGTACAAATCGTTCCTGAACAAGCTTCGTCGGGATCTGGCACTGACGAAGGAGACAGAGGACAAAACTTAACCACCTGAAAGAAGCATAAACGAATTAAAAGGCAGTAGTACTCCAAGAGAGTTACCTATCAAGGGCCATCCACTCACTCCTTGAGACCACGTCATTTGGAAAATTCAACCATGTTATTGGCATATTTTGATTGCTTTTCAGGCATCTCCGGCGATATGACGCTTGCCGCGCTCATCGATCTAGGGCTTGACCAGGATTATCTGAGTGATCAGCTCGCCACTTTGAAGCTTGGCGGTTATTCCCTTAACATCCGGCGCTCCAGCAGACGAGGAATTTCCGGGATACGCTTTGATGTTGAAGTGGTCGCGCAACAACCTCACCGCGGGTATCGCGATATTCGTGATTTGATCGAACAGTCTGGCATTCACGAAACCGCCAAGATCCGCTCTCTCGAAATCTTCGAAGTCATAGCCCAAGCGGAAGCGCGGGTCCATGGCACCACCAAGGAGGAGGTTCACTTTCACGAGGTCGGAGCCGTTGATTCCATCATCGACATTGTAGGCGCGGCTGTCGGGATACACCGCCTCGGGATCTCCGAAATAATCTGCTCCCCCTTGCCCTTGAGCCGAGGCTTCGTAGAGACCGCACATGGAACCATCCCTACGCCGGCTCCGGCAACTCTTGAGATTTTGGAAGGGGTTCCTGTGCGAGGAGTGGAATGCCCTATTGAGCTTGTCACTCCTACAGGTGCGGCCATTGCCCGGGCCCTGACGTCCGGATTCGGCCCCTATCCTTCATTCGTACCTCTCAAGACCGGTTACGGTTTGGGCAAATCAGACCCTCAGCAATTCCCGAATGCCTTGCGCGTAACTCTCGGGCGAGAAGCGGACCACCCGCTCAGCCGCGACCAGGTTAGCGTGGTCGAGTGTCAAGTGGATGACCTGGACCCAAGAGTCCTGGGGGACCTCATGGAGCTGTTGCTCTCTCGCGGGGCCCTCGACGTCACTTTCACTTCGGTCCAGATGAAAAAGAATCGACCAGGGACACTTGTAAGCGCTGTGATTGCGCCGCCACTGATACGCGAGATCTCCGAGATCCTCTTGACCCATACGACTACACTAGGAGTTCGCGTCTCCTACGCGGACCGAATTGTGCTGGAGAGAAGGTCGGAAACGGTCCAAACATCGTTGGGTCCGGTGCGCGTAAAGGTGGTTGGGCTATTCGATGGTCGAACAGAAAAGCGCCCGGAATTCGATGACGTCCGAGCCATCGCCAGGCGAACGGGTCGGCCCAGCCGAGAAATTCTCCTAATTCTCGACCGAGAACTTAGCCAATGAATGAAAAAGGCCGAGGCGGCCCATTCACAAGATGGAGCACGCCTCGGCCATAGATGTCGAGGGGGAGGGTTGTTACTGGACTACCTGAACAGTGTAACCGAACTTGTCACCGTTCTCCTGGCGATATTCGACCTTCACCTTTTCGCCAACAGCAGGCCGCCGGAAAGGTATGAACTTTGTCTTCAGTCCGACACGGACATTTACGACCTCAGCAGTCTCCCCTTCCTCCATGGTCCTTATAGAAAGGCTCTTTGGGGAAGAGGCTACAACTTCTCCGGACAGGCTCTTATACTTTTGCTCCTCTGTAGGCACCTGCTCTTTGGGCGCTTCTTTTGCTTCGGGAGCAGTCTTGGTCACCGGAGCCTTTGCAGCCTCCTTGCGTTCGGCAGGGGCCTTCTTGGCAGCAGGAGCCGCTTTTCCAGCTTTTGAAGGAGCCGGAGCGCCCTTGCCCGGAGACCAGGCCGGCTCTGAAACGTGAGCCGGAGGCTTGGTCGAACAGATCGCCTTGGGGGACCCACACGGTTGCTCAACGGCAGAGCCCTCTTCCGTTACGGTCCTGCAAACAGAGCTGCTTGGAGGTGGTGGCGGATAACATTGAACTGACGAGGGCATAGGCGATAGGCTCACTACCTTGGTGGCTTTCATGTACCCGTCTTCTAACATGAAATCAACCGCCACGCGCTCGCCTATGCAAGGCCGCCGGTTGGGAAGGTACTTCGTCCGCCAGCCGACATTGACCTCTGCGCATTGTGTGCCGGATTTGACCGTCATGCTGCGCCAGCCGTTGTCGACAACAGTGCCTTTGAAGGTGCAAATCCGGTAGGCCTGGACCGGGGCGGCTGCAAAGCATAAAAGGATAAGGGCTGCCGAGATCAGTACAACCCGGACTGAAACGAAATACTTCCCAGACATGGGGGACCTCCTCACTGGGGGGGTAAGGGATTCGCTGGTAATCAGGACGCCTCCTCGGACATCTCCGAGAGTCCAGTAGCTTAAAGTGGCCTATACATAGTAGCTTATATCTAGAAAGTCAAGTAAATTAGAAAGTAAATTTAACTTCTACCTAATTCTACAATATATTATTGATAACCAGTCCGCAAAAGCCGGGCCTTGTCAACTCCCCCTCGATATGGTAACAACCAAACGCGGAGATTGGAAATGGGAATGTTCAGGGATTCGGGATCCCAAGAGATCGATATAGTAAAAGAGATGGCGGAGGGCCTGGGAAGTCAGGGCCTTAGGCTGGAAGATCTCCTTGAAAAAACCACCGCGGCCCGCGAGCGAGCGCAAAAAATGGTGCGATGTCACCAGGACTGTGAAGCCGGCTGCGAATCATCGGACATTTCGGACATTAATGACTCTATCCGCGAGTACAACTCTCTCGTGGACCGAGCTGAGAATGCGCTGAGATGGCTTCTGATTCAGAGAGAGGCCTGCGGCTTCAGAACTCATCGAAACGTCAACGTTCATTACCCGATTCCGTCGAAAATGAAGCTCCTCAAGTCATGAACCGAATCTGCTTGCTACCGCTTATCCGATATGCAGGAACGGTGGTCCTAACGATCGCTTTTTTTTGTGTTGGTCACGTGGGCGCGGCTCCAGCCAAAGCTAAAGTACCGAAGAACACGGTGGGGATTGTGTTATTTGCCGCGCAGGACTGTCCTCACTGCGAGAGCGTGAAGGATCTGATGAAGGTCCTGAAGGGAAGGTATGCACTTAGGGTAAAGGATTTCGATGTTGACAAGGAAACGGATTACGCGCTCTTCAAGCGTGTCGAAGCAATTCACGCGACGGACAAGTTTGCGGTGCCGCTGGTCATTGTTGGGGAATCTATAATCATAGGCGAGGATGAGATTATCGGTAAGCTCGAGAAGACCATAAGACACCTGGCTCGGTCCGGCGGCTCACCCTTACCTTATCTCGGATCCGCCACAGGGAAAAAGACCGCGGCGAAACCTGCTGCCTCGTCCTGCAATTGCGAGCAAGGCAGGCCGCCCGAGGTGACAGATGAGTTGAGTAAGCTCCGGAAATTTATTGAGAAGTTGTTTTGAAGGGTTGCAGGAAGATCCGGAACCGCAGTGCTGACCGCTGCGGCGGAAGTAGTCGCCTGAAATCCGTGAAGCGCCAATCTGCGCGGAAGTACGAGGTATATAGCCCATTGATGCAAACCATTCGGTTGATCGTCCTTTTTCTCAGCGCGCTCTGCCTGCTCGTTTCGTGCGCGTGACTTACCCCCACTCCCCGGCCGGTGGCCGGGCAACAGGGCCCACAGCAAACCTCTGCTTCTTCTGAGTCCTGCCCACCGGGCTCTCTGTTTTGCCCTCTGTTCAAAGGGACCGGAAAGTAGAATTCCGAGACCATCGGGTCTTTCCTTAAAAGCGGGGGATTACCATATTATGAAGTATGGTGGATGTGAGGAGAAGAAGGATAGTGAATGGCTCTGGTATGCGTGTCGGGGGAGGTTTTTGTGGGAAAAGTGCTTTTTTCCTCTCCTTGGGGTTGACTATATGAGGATATATGAATATTATGCGGGCAAACGGGTTGTCCGGGAAATTTTGTTTAAGAGGTGAAGCATGTTTACTATGGAAGACGAAGCTCGCGACTATTTCAAGGCGAAATTGGCTGAGAATCAAGCTGTCCGTGTATTCTTCGGCGGCTACGGTTGAGGCGGGCCCAGCATGGGCCTGGCTCTGGATGAGCCCCGTGATGAAGATTCGAAGTATGAGGTGAACGACCTCACCCTTATCGTGGATCCTTTTGCCCTCAAGGTGATCAAAGAATCGGGAGGCATCAACATACGCTCCAGCGTTTTCGGCCCGATGGCGGAATTGGAGAATTGCGCTGCCGGCGGTTGTAGCTGCTGACGTAAGGGGAATGCGTATGCCAATTTACGAATTTAGATGTAGCCAGTGCGGAAATGAGTTTGAAACGCTAGTCTTCAGTTCCAGGGAAGATGTGGTGAGTTGTCCTGTTTGCGGTTCACAGGAAACGAAGAAGATCCTATCCGCGTTTTCCCGTACAGGATTGGAGAAGAGTTTGGGAGCTAGCTGCGGCTCGCCATCTCCGCGGCACTCGTGAGGCTAAGGACGGGCCGCCGTGCGCGGCCGTCACGTAAATTTCAGAAGGTGGATATTTCTTCTCGGTAATTGCCATGGCGTGGATGCCGAAGGACAGGTGTCATAGCGAGCGGAGCGAAGCAATCTGTTGCGAGATTGCTTCGCTCCGCTCGCTATGAGAGGCAATGCAAACTGACTCCTGGGGCTGGAATCCACCGAAGAAATTCGTCTGGTGGGCTTTCCTATATCAATCCCATTTGCGCACGTCTTCTATCATTTTCTGATCGTCAGTCAGCTTGCCGGGATCAAGAACTCTCACAGAACCTCTCAGTTTGAAGACCTCGCGCACTGTTTGCTCGATAGCGGGAATAAGACCTTCTTTAGCCGCCTGCTTCAGTTCAATCTCCAGCGTCATAACATCCTGATCCTGCGGGCGTTCGACCAGGAGCCTGGCTCTGGCAATCTCTAAATGGCTATCCATGACCTTCTGCACTTGAGACGGATGGACGAACATACCCTTCACCTTGGTGAGTTGGTCGGCGCGTCCCATGATGCGAGTCAAGCGAGGGCCTGTTCGCCCGCACGGGCACTTTTCATCCGCGATGCTTGAAAGGTCCCCCGTCCCGAAGCGCACTAGCGGGTAAATCTTGTTGTTGCAGGTGACCACGACCTCGCCAGCTTCCCCATTGGGCAGGACTTGTCCTGTATTCGGATCGCAGATCTCCACTATGACGTCGTGATGGATATGCATACCGTTCACTTGCGGGCACTCATAGGAAACGCATCCCACATCGGCCGTGCCGTACGCCTGCCTTCCTATCAGATGATAATCTTCCACCAACCTCTTTCGCAGTGATTCCGGGAGCATTTCTGCCAGGAGAAACCCTATCTCCAGCTTGAATTCTTCTGCCACACGGATGCCCATGTCTTCGGCCTTCTTGAATATGGCCATGAGGAAGCTCGGAGTCCCGATGTAGCCTGTGACTCCGAGGTTTTTCATGATTTCGACCTGGGCCTCCGTGTTACCGACACCGGTGGGGATGATCGTGCCTCCGAGTTCGGAAACCCCTTCCTCGAACATGTGCCCCGCGGGGGTAAGATGGTACGCGAAGGTGTTGACCACAAGATCGCCAGGTCTGAACCCCACCGAGTACAGAGCGCTTTTCCAACGCCAGTAATCGGATACCTTCCCTACAGGATCGTAAATGGGCCCCGGTGACTGGTGTATCCTGACTAGATCGGACGCAGGAACGGTGAGGAATCCTCCGAACGGTGGCCGAACTTTCTGAGCCTCCGAAAGGTCCTTCTTCTTGGTGATGGGGACTGTCTGCAAGTCTCCGGCGGTTCGCATATCTGCGGGCTTGATCCCCCTTGCGTCCATCGCGGCCTTCAGGGGGGTTCCCGCTGCGTACGCGTGACTGACTACTTCCTGAAGAAACTTCTCCTGATACGAACGCCTCTCGTCAGCGGAAAACGACTCCTGCTTGTTTAGAATCCCGGAATTCCTATCTACGTGGTGCATGCACTCCTCCTAAAAACAGAGTGGAGTTTGCGAAAGAAGTCTCTTAACCCAAGAGTTTTCCGTCGCTTCCCATATCAAAAAATGCTCGGTTCTCCGAATTCTCCAAACACTTGTCTGAAAACGTCTGCCATTTCTCCCACCGTGCAGTAAGCCTTGCAGCAGTCCACCAAAGCGGGCATAACGTTCTGCTTTCCTCGTGTCACTCTTTCCAGCGAGTTAAGCGTCCGCGAGACCTCTGAGCCGCTCCGTTCCGCCTTCACACGCCGGAGGCTTTCGACCTGTTTTACTTGTGTTTCCGGGTCGTACTCATGGAGTTCCACGTCAGGGTCGTCCTCATCAACATATTTATTCACTCCGATCTTTATGTACTCCCCTGTCTTAATTCCCCGCTCCCAATCGTACGCCTGCCTAGCGACCAGCTTCTGGACAAAGCCGCTCGAAACGGCCTCGACCATCCCGCCGATGTCCTGGATTTTCTTGCGCTCTTCCTGGATCTTCTCCTCCATCTGCTTGGTAAGGGTCTCTATAAAATAGGAGCCGGCGAGCGGATCCACTGTGTCGCGCAGCCCGATCTCATCCATGAGCAGCTCGCAGGTCCGTAGCGACAGAAGAGCTGCCCTTGGAGTTGGAATGGTGAAAGCCTCGTCAAACGAGCAGAGCGCAGTAGTCTGAGCGCCTGCCAGGGCCGCGGCAAGAGCATAATACGAGCTGCGCATGATGTTGTTTTCAGGCTGAGCCTTTGTGAGTCCGAATCCTCCGCCGCCGAAGAGGCCTCTCAGGTGCATGGATTGTGGGCCCTTGGCGCCGTATTTCTCTTTCAGGTTCTTGGCCCACAGCTTGCGTGCAGCCCGGAACTTCGCCACCTGTTCCCATAGGTTTCCAAATATATTGAAATTAAAGGTAATCCTCCGTGCTACGTCATCCACGTGAAGCCCGCGAGACAGCGCTTCATCAATATAGGTGTCGGCTATTTCGAGAGCAAATCCGATCTCCTGAGCCGGGTTGGCGCCGGATTCCCGGATGTGGTAACCGCAAACCGACACGGGATTACACCTGGGAAGCGTGGTAATGGAATACTCTATGGTATCACCTATGAGACGCACAGCATCCTCAACCGGGTAGATCCATGCCCCGCGACCTATCATCTCCTTGAGAATGTCATTCTGCGGGGTCGCGCTTATGCGGTTAACGTCGAATCCCCGTTTCTCGGCCACGGCCTGATACATGGCCAGCATGACCGAGGCAACCGCGTTTATGGTCAGCCCGGAACCGATCCTGTCCAGTTGAATGTCCTCGAAGGCAACTTCGAAGTCGCGCAGAGTGTCTACTGCCATCCCCACTCGCCCTACTTCACCCTCTGCTATTGGATTGTCCGAGTCGTAACCCATCTGCGTGGGTAGATCAAAGGCCACATTAAGGCCCGTCTGGCCGTGTGAAATCAGCAACTTGAACCGTTCGTTCGTCTCATGTGGCGTGCCGAATCCCGAATATTGCCTCGTAGTCCACGCGCGAGACCGGTAACCTTCAGGATGAATTCCTCTCGTGAAGGGATATTCCCCCGGGTCCGCGAGATCTTGGCCGTAATCGAACCCGATCTCTTCGAGATCTTCCGGACCATATTTGGTCTTCACTTTGATCCCAGATTGCAGGATCACTTCCTCAATCGCGTCTTTGTTGTTCTTTATATATTTGGCTACACCCATAATCGTCTACCTGTATAGAAAATCCTCTCGTTGATTCAAACGTTAGCCGCGCCTTTCGGAACTGGCATGCGAGGCGATGGCTTGTACGGCAGCTCAACATCTTCCGCCCGCTCTCCCGAGAGCTAGATTACGCCGTCGGCCTTTAAGGCGGCCATTTCCTCCGATCTTATGCCCAGTTCAGCTCCGAAAATGGCTTCATTATGCTCCCCGAATCGCGGCGGGAAAGAGAGTGTCCGCTGGTTCGCTTCAAGAAACGGTGCTGGCGCAGGCGGTGGAGCGAGAGTCAGCTCGAATCCTGACTTTTCATCCGTGGCCTTGATCAACTTACCAGAAACCAGCGGGTCTCGAGCCACGTCCTTTACCGTGTTTATTTTGGAGGCTGCTACACCAATCGTGCTCATTAGCCCTATAAGGTCGTTGGTGGTCATTTTGCGAGTTACTTCGGAGATGCTTTTGTTAATGTTGTCCACATCAGCGATTCGACCCGCATTCTTCCTGTACGAATCCTCCGCAAGGGACGAGAATTCGGGCAGCGATGAGAACGCCTGGAATTGTTTGTCATTCCCCACAGCAATGTAAACATATCCATCTGACGTGGGATACACGGACACAGGGGCAAAGAATTCGTGGGTATTGCCTCGCCGGGAAATCTTCTTGCCGAACGAACAAGTCATGGTAATGGGCACCGTCAACCAGGAAGTCGTACTTTCGAACATTGAGATGTCGACACGGCTCCCTTTGCCGGTCATAGCCCTGACAAAAAGTGCCTTCATGAGGAGGCCGTATGCGTGCTCACTGGTTCCCATGTCGGGAAGCGGGATCCCGACGACTTGAGGAGTACCGCCCGCCTCGCCGGTCAATTCCATGAGTCCGCCACGTGCCTGTAGAATGGGATCATAGGCGACCTCGTTGCTGTCAGGACCGAACCCCGTGATTCCGAGCCAAATCAGGTCTTCTTTGATTCTCCTCAGCGTCTCGTAGTCCACACCCAGTTTGGTGTAATTCCTTGGAAGCTGATTTGTGGCAAAGATGTCGACCTTCAATTCGCGGAGAAGGCGTGCCAATATATCCTTGCCTCTCGGTTCCGCAAGGTTAAGGGTTATAGCTTCCTTTCCCGCATTAATGGCCATAAAATAGCTGTTCATTCGTTCCTCACCATCGAGGAACGGCTCGCCGACAAGCCTGTTAGGATCTCCGTAAACAGGATGCTCGACTCTGACCACTCGGCAGCCGTCCACTGCCAGCCGATAGGTGAGATAGGGTAGGACCGTGGCTTGTTCCAGGGACAGTATCTTGATATTCCTGAAAAGATCCATCCGTCCTGCTCTCCTTCCGTGGGGACAATGATGTTGACAGTGATTTTCCGAGTGCCTATGATGGGTTGGCGGAAAGGACAGCAATTCCTTCGTGCCAAGTTAATCCGATAAAAACAATCGTGTCAAGCCCATAACAGGGGCTTTGGCAACTTCCGTGAGAACGCTGTACGTGCCGTGGATCTCTGATCTCACGCGCTCTTAGACCGGATTTCGAGGAGCACAAATGCGCTTGCCTTCGTTCGCCTACCATGCGCCGCATTCCTTGGACCAAGTATTGAGGTTCAAAGGGGAACTGGGCTCCCAAGCTTCAGTGTTAGCCGGCGGCACAGACCTCATCGTCAACCTCAAGCATCAGCTCTTTTCCCCGTCAGCCCTTATCAGCCTAAGGAATATCAAAGAGATCAGAGGGATAGAAGTCAAACCCGATGTCGTGATCATTCGGGCGGCAACCACCCTGATGGAGATCCGGAGCAATGAGGCCATTCAGACTCACTTCCCCATTCTTCTGAAGGCCGTAGAATCGGTTGGTGCGTTAGGGATCCAAGGCTTCAGAGGCACGATCGGCGGGAACCTCTGCCTCCAACCCCGCTGCATTCTCTATAACCAATCACTTTTTTGGCGAACCGGCAAAGCAAAATGTCACCGAACGGGAGGGAAAGAGTGCCTGGCTCTCGAGGGGTCTGAATCATGCAACTCCATCTGCTCGGGAGATACGATCCCAGTTCTGATCGCTTTATCCGCTCAACTCTCCGTTGCAGGGAGCGGCGGCCAAAGGACCCTGCCGGTTGCCGATTTCTTCACAAGCAAGGGCGAGAGTCCCTTCAACCTTGCTCCTGACGAGATAGTGACCGAGATACGGCTTCCTATTCCGTGGGCGCCGCTGTCCTGGTCCTATCAGCGTCTTAGCCTTAGATCGGCTGTTGATTTCCCTCTCGTCAATGCGGCCGCAGTAGCCATAATGGATAAGCGAAGAGTTGACAGCTTCCGCCTGGTGCTTTCGGCTGTCGGTCCGGCTCCCGTTGTGCTCAAGGAAGCAGAGACGGTTGTCAAAGGGAGAAACCCGGATAGCAAAATGGTCCGTGAAGCAAGCGAGATCGCGCTTCGAGCCGCAGAAGGGGTAGTTGTCGAGAATGCTTCAACCTCGAAAGCCTACAGAGTCAAGATGGCCGCTATTATGGCCGGACGGGCCGTGAAAGAGGCGCTGGATTTCGAGACCTCCCAGGCTATAGAACATAAAGGCCGATGATGAAGAAACAGCTCCTTACCATGACGGTTAACGGCAATGAAATCGACGTCGCGGTGACCCCCAACACCACGCTCCTGGAAGTCCTTCGCGATGACCTTGGCTTCACGGGCGTCAAGGAAGGATGTTCCGAAGGGGTGTGCGGCGCATGTACGGTCCTCATGAACGGTGCTCCGGTAAGGTCTTGCCTCACACTGGCCCTAGAAGCCGAAGGCGCCTCTATTACCACGATTGAGGGACTAGCTTCCGGCGGGCAACTGCACCCGATTCAGCAGGCGTTCATTGACCAAGGAGCGGTCCAGTGCGGATTTTGCACTCCCGGGATGGTGCTCTCGTCCAAAGCGTTGCTGGATAGATGCCCCCATCCAACGGACGAGGAGATTAAGACAGCCCTGTCCGGCAATTTTTGCCGGTGCACGGGGTACAAAAAGATCCTTGACGCTGTCCGGTCTGTTGCGACCCTGCGCGCAGAAGAGGTTGGAAAGAAGGCTTAACTAACATCTAAATGCTGCGTCTCAAATGTGTTGTGGCATCTGCATAGTAGGACCGGCATCCTGCCGGTCAATGGGAATAACGAATGAACGGCAAGATGCCGGTCCTACGGAGTGTTGCTGCATCGGATGAGGCCACGTACTTGTGTCGTCTCCAATGATGATCGGTGGGAATAAGTCACCGAATTTAAGAAACGAAACTCTGATGAGCTGTCAAAATGCTCTAATGTTCGCCGGAATTCTCGTTTCAACGCAGGAGAAATGAGAATTCCGGCGAGTGTTAGAGTTTCTTGGAGGGGGTTTGGGGGAACCTTCTTTGCACAAAGAAGGTTCCCCCAAAAAGTGAACCGATCCGCCGAATCAACCGGAGGCGACGACCTTGT
>JBKQMK010000498.1:0-12713 GCA_052146735.1 Desulfomonilaceae bacterium
TGCCACGGTCAAACTGACATTCTCCACCGCTTTGACGCCGCCAAAGTGTTTGCTTACCTGTTTGACTTCGAGCATGGCCCAATCCCTGTGAGGATGCTCGTGGCTGGAGACGCTCAGGCTCTCCAGCCGCGAAGCCTTACTTGTTGTACTTTGGTTGGGGGTAGACCAGAGGCTTGATGGCAAATCCTTCGGGATAGACTACCTCGGGAATCCCATTCTGCATCTGGGGGCATACCAGGGCGGAGCCCGCAGATCTCCCGTCCTGAGAGAATTTCAAGTCGCCGATGATGGTCTTAATGGTGTGGTTCAAGAACGCCTCACGCACTTTCTCGCGGTCCACGTCTCCGGTTGCCTCGATGGCCTCCAGCATAGCTTGAGCGCCGGCGAAGCCGATGGCCGACACCCAACTGGGCTCCTCGCCGAAAGCCTTCTTGTAATCTGCCTGGAATTCCTCATTGTAGTAAGTTTTGATGCTGGAGGCCCAGACGCTAGTGCCCACGATGCCCTGGATCTGCTCCGGCTTAAACTCCTTGGCGAAAGAGGGGTAGCCTGTGGCGGTTTGCACGTAGATCATCTTAAACTTGTTGGCCACGCCCATCTCCAAAATGGTGCGAGTTACCAACAGATCGTTGCGTACGTGGGAGACGGTTCCGATGATGGGATAGCCCGCGGCGATGACCTTGTTGATCGAGGCACTGACGTCCTTGGTGTCGCTGGGATACACGTCCACCACCTCGGAATCGAGGCCCTCCGTCTGTCCGAACTTGACCATGGCCCCCGCCACCGCCTTTGCCCACAGGCCGTCCTCATGAATCAGACCGACCTTGGGCTTGTCCGGCAGGCCCTTGACCAGGCTCACGAAGGCCTTACAGTACTCGGTGGCAGTGGGGCCCACGTTGAATATCCATTTGTAACCCTGAGTCCAGATATTGTCCGCGTAGCCCGCGTAGATGGTCATGGGTATCTTGGAGGTCTCCGCGATCTTGGCCACTGCAAAAGACAACTCGGAACCGTGGGCCGAAAGGAAGAAGTCCACTCGGTCCCTGGTGGCCAAGCGCTGGAAGCTCTTCACCGCGGTGGAGGGCTCGCTCTTGTCGTCGTAGTAGATCAGTTCCACCGGCACTCGCTTGTTGTACTTGGACAGTAGCAGACCGCCCTTTTGGTTGATCAGGTCGATGGCCAATTTGCGCCCCTTAAAAGATGGCCCGCTGTCTTCGGCCATGTAGCCCGATTCACTCACGGTTGTCCCGATTAGTATCTTGGCAGGCTCGCTAGCGGTAGCCGGTCCGGATTGGATTACCATCAGTACGGTCATAAACAGAAACACGCTTATGACCACAGCCAGTGTTTTACATCCTCTCTTCAGCATGGCACTCCCTCCTAAAGTCAAAAGATGAATATGAACGTCTATACCTAACCTGACTAGCCCCTCTGCCGGGGACCTTTGGCCATACACGAGGGGCAGCTCTCCGCAGACGCTCTGATCCGGCCTAGTCGCGCGGGGCCCACTCCGACAAGCCCATCTCGGCTAGTTTCTCCGATCGGGGGATACCTAGTTCATCCCACCCGCGCAGCTCATAGTAATCACTTAGCATTATGTTGAGTGGAGGAAGGTTCTTGACTGTGCCGCCTTCCCCCCGTTTATGGGTCAAGAAGCGCCCGGGCAGGATGTCGTCCTTGCGACTGATACCCAGGTGGTTGTTATAGAGGCGTTTAAGATTGAAGATGCGCTCTCCGCATCTCTCCAATTCCTCACTATCAGAATCCCAACCCGTCACGGCTTTGAGCCACTGACACAAGATCGATGGAGAGACCCCTGCGAAGACCGAAAACTTGCAAATGGCCAGGGAATCAAACAGAGCCATCAGGTGCTGGCTGCGCACCACCAGTTCGGCTTTGCCCTCCACCGCCAGCCGGTCCAGGGGCTCGTTGAACCCCCACTCCGGCATGGCAAGGTTGCGCTCGAATACATGGCTGAAGGACTGCAAGTGACAGGCCCCCTTGGGCGAGGTGGCATAGCCCAGGCCGATGCTGTTATAGGCTCTGGGGTCGTGTGCCGCCGCTGCCAATCCTTTGACCTGTACGGCAAATTCGCGGGCCAGGGGACCCAACTGCTCGATCACCACGTTCATTCCTTGACACAGCAAGCCTCCCAAGCCCTCTCCGCGACCCATCTGCTCCACTAAGTGAGCCGCGGCCGATGCATTGCCCCAGGTCAACTCCAGTCCGTCGGTGTCTTCACGGGTCAGTCGACCTCGCTCAAAAAGCTCCATGGCCAATGCCACCAGAGAGCCAGCCTCCATAGTGTCAATGCCCAGCTGGTTGCATCGCCGGTTCAGGCGGCAAAGAGCCTCCAGGTCGTCTATGAGGCAGGAGCCGCCGAACAACGCCAGAGTCTCGTACTCTGGACCGCCAACCTCCTGCCCGTCCAACTCGATGATCCGCCCACAGCCGATAGGGCAGCCGGCACAGTGGTATTGTCCCTTATGAAATCGCCTATTTAGCTCCTGGCCGTTGATCTTGTCCGCTCCGTCCCATTTGCCCTTGCGCCAGTTCTGGAAGGGCATGGTCCCGACTTCTGAACAAGGATATACGAGGTTGGGCGTGCCGAAGCGCCCGAGCGGCTTGGCTACGTTGCGGTAGTTCTCGGCCAATGGTTTGATGCTTTGTTTGAGCGCCCCTGCATTGCGCACCGTCGCTTTTCCCAGTCCCCTGACCACTACTGCCTTGAGGTTCTTGGAGCCAGCCACAGCGCCCAACCCGCAGCGGGCCGCCACTCGGGCATGCGATCCGTCAGTGAAGATCCCGGCCAGAGGGATCAGACGCTCCCCGGCCGGTCCGATTGTGGCCACGACTGCCCTGGCGTCGGTCTCGGCCCGTAACAACTCGTCGCTCTCCTGACATTCTTTGCCCCAGATGTGCTCAGCCGGCCGCAACTCAACTCCCTGCGGCGAGACCCAGAGATAGACCGGTCTGTCCGCCCGACCTGTGAGAACTATAGCCAGCAGGCCAGCCCGGCGAAGCTCCCGGCCCCACGTGCCACCCACCGAGGCCTCGCCCCACAGGCCGGTCAGCGGCGACCGAGCTATGATTGTGTGACGTCCCGAGGTCGGCACCTGAGTGCCGGTCAAGGGGCCGGCCGCGAAGATGAGCGGACTGGCTGGGTCTAACGGCTTTGGCGGATGCGGGAGGGTTTGGGCCAGGAGGAAGGCCCCATATCCGCTGCCCCCAATGAATTTTTCGAGCAGGGGCTCGTCCTCGGGATGAGACTCAATACTCCGGGTAGTGAGGTCTACCGAAAGAATGAAGCCTAATCCTTCGGACATATCCATTCCTTTGTGAGAAAGAAACACGGCTTTGGGCTATATGGTCATCCGGCAAATCCTGCGCCCAGTGTCAAGCTGAGTCTGCGCCTTACGGTTTCTAAGGCATACCTTTCGGCGTTAAAGCCAATCCTGGGAGATGACAAAGCACTCAGAGTGCCGTTGCCAAATTCTTATCCTTGAGGTTTTGGTTTAATACGCTGGTCAACTCCTGCGCCGTACGAATAACCATGCGACCCAGCATCTCCCGGTTGACGTCGAAACGCTCTCTGGGAACCGACACACTCAGCGCCGCGGTCACCTGATTGTCGAAAAAGACCGGGGCCGCCAGGCATTTCAGGCCAATTTCGATCTCTTCGTTGTCATAGGCGAACCCCTGGCGTGCGACATGATCCAACTCCCTCTTGAGCTGGTCATAGGTAGTGATTGTATTCTGGGTGAACGAAGCCAGGCCCTTTTCGGCCACGATCTCCTTGACTTCCTCTGCTGACAGATAGGCCAGGAGGACCTTGCCCACTCCGGAGCAGTGGGCTGGGAGTTTGCCCCCAACCTGCGAAGCCACAACACGCACCGTACGCTTGCTTTCTATCTTGTCCACGTAAAGGGCCTCGCCCTTGTGCAAGACAGCCAAGTGAACCGTTTCGCCGCTTTCCTCGTTCAGTTTCTCCAGCAGAGGCTTGGCCACTTCCTTGAGGTAGCGATAGGGTCTGACCAGATTGCCCAGGAAAAACAGCTTCATGCCCAGCCGGTACTTGTTGGTCTCGGGGTCTTGATCCAAGTAGCCTTCCTCTTCCAGGTTAGAAATGAGGCGGAAGGCAGTGGTCTTGTTGTAGTGTAGCCTTTCGGTAATCTCCGCGGCAGACAGCTCTTGCACGGCTTCGCCGAACAACTCCAAGAGCCTGAAAGCTTTTTGAAGGACCTTGATGCGGTATTTTTGGCTGTTGCCTGGCCTGGCAGTATTCACAATGTGAACCTCACAGTTCACAATTATTCTATGTCTGTCCATTCCGCGGTGTCAAGCAAAAACATCCTGAAAAACTTTGACAACGGCTTCCCCGAAATTGTAGTTTATATGATGCAATTGGAGGTTCATATTGCGAAACCAGAGACCAAATTGAAAATTTCGGCCGCTTGACACTTGGCCGCGACCCTGGGACCCGGCGGAAAGGACCATCAGACATGGCAAAGGATCTCAGAACCTATCTGGAGCAGATGGAGCGAGAAAAATCGCAAGCAGTACTCCGGATCAAGAGACCCCTCAAAGTAGCATATGAGATCACCGCACTGCAGCGCAAGCTGGACGCCTTAAAGAAATACCCCGTCATAATCGTGGAGCACCCCATCCTGGATGATGGTCGAGAGAGTCCCTTCCCGGTAGTGACCAATCTTACCGCCAGTCGGGACCTCTGTGCGGAGGTGCTGGGCATAGACCCGCGCCGCGTGGCCATGGAATATAGCGCCAAGGTGGCCAACCGCATCGAGCCGGTTGTCGTGCCCCGCGATGAAGCCCCGGTCAAGCAGGTGGTCGAAAAAGGCAACGAGGTGAACCTCTTCAAGTTCCCCATTCTCACTCACAACTATATGGACCCGGGGCCTTACATAGGCACTGGCTTTGTTACCTGCGCGGACCCGGATACAGGAATAGACAACACTTGTTTGCAGCGCATCTGGGTGAAAAGCCCGCGCCGCACCGGCTATTGGGCCTCGGTGACCTCGCACAGCATGCAGAACATCACCAAATGGTGGGGGCGGGGCCAGGACATGCCGGTGGCGGCGTGGATCGGCCACCACCCGACCGCCATCGCTGGCGGCCAGTCCCGCTTGGCCTACCCCGAGAGTCATTATCCCGCAATGGGTGGGGTGATGGGCGAGCCGCTGCGCCTGGTTCCAAGCGAGACTTTTGGAGAAGAGCTGATGGTGCCGGCCGACGCGGAGATAGTCATCGAAGGCTATGTTCCCAAAGACGTGTTCGAGGCGGAGGGACCGTTCGGAGAGTATCCCGGCTACATCGGGCCTCAACGCCCCAGCAATATTATCGAGGTGACCTCCGTCACCTACCGCCGAGATGCCGTCTATCACGGCATTGGCGTGGGCCTGGCCGATCATCTGGTGCTTTTGGGCAACTTCCCCCTGGAGGCCCGCATCTACAGCGTGGTCAAGAGCGTGCTTCCCGAGTTGATGAACGTGTACGTGCCCATCTCGGGGAGGCGCAACCACGTTTATCTGCAAGTGAAAAAAACCCGGCCCGGTATCGGCAAGGACGCCATTATGGCCACCCTGCCTTGCGACAGCCGTATTAAGCACGTATTCGTGGTTGACGAGGACATGGACCTGTTCAACGAGAGCGACGTGCTCTGGTCAGTGGCTTACCGCAGCCAGTGGGACAAGGACCTCGTGGTGGTCAAAGGCTCCGCTGTCTTCCCTCTGGACCCCAGCCTCTCGTCGCCGGGCAACATAGGCACCAGGGGAGGCATCGACGCCACCGCCCCGCCGCCCATTGGGATCGGCCTGCCGCGCTTCTACCAGATGATCAATAAGACCCCGGATGAAGTGACGGAAGCCATTAAGCTGGAGGACTATCTGGAGCCGGAGATGCTGGCCCAGTACCCCGGCTCCTTCTAATCTGCGATCAAGGGAGTTGCCGTATGGAAACCGTCGAAAAAGTGGGCATCCCCAAGGATGTATGGGTAACCTGCCCTGGCTGCACGGAGCTTTTTTACATCGATCGGTCGTTCTATTCGCCCCAGTTCAACCACATCGAACTGCACTGCCCCTTTTGTCACCTGGAGTTTGACAAGAAGCAGTCGCTGAGGACCTGGGGCGACTGAATGCCGGTTGGAGCAGCGACCCTTCGAGGTAGAAATGGCAAGTGCTATGGAATTCGGCGAGCGTGCAGATTGGTCCCATTGCTGAACCATGCTAACATAATGCTAACAAGCACTGTCCTTAAAGGAGAGTTTCCATGGAAACAGGTTCGCGGATTCAGTCAGTGGCCCGGGCACTGGCTATCCTCGACGCGTTGGCCGAGGCGCGCGGTGAACTCGCTCTCCACGAAATTGCTAAGCGACTCGGATTGCCCAAGAGCACAACACACGGCTTGATTTCAACTTTGAAGGATTTTGGCTACATCGAACAGAGTTCGTTTACAGCCAAATATAGGCTGGGGTTGAGGCTTTTTGAGGTGGGAAGCGTGGTTGCGCTGGGATGGGATGTCCGCACGGTGGCAGCGCCGTACATTCAGAAACTCCTCGATGAAATGCGGGAAACAGTCCATCTTGTGGTCCTGGACAAATGTGAGGTGCTCTACATAGACAAGAGGGAAACCAGCGAATCTCTTCGTATTGCTTCGCAAGTGGGCATGCGCCTTCCCGCGCACTGCACAGGGGTGGGCAAGGTGTTAATGGCATACCTTACACCCGAGGAGAGGCGGGAAATCATTGCGGCCAAGGGGCTTCCTCGCTATACCCGCAACACATTGACTGATGCCGCCTCCCTGGAAGTGGAACTTACCCGGATTCGGGAACAGGGCTACTCTGTCGACAATCAAGAAATTATGGACAGCCTCAAATGTGTAGCCGCGCCCATTCGAGACCAGGGCGGTAATGTGATCTCAGCCATTAGCCTTTCCGGACCGATTTCGCGAATGCAGGGCCAGCATTTTCAGACTGCGGTGAAGCTCGTTACCAAGACCGCCGCGGAGATATCGGAGAGTCTCGGGTACCGCGCAGAAAACCAGGAAAGGCAAAATCGGCCTGAATGAGGAATCCCCGGGCTATTCCGGGACAGGTCGCTGAATTGGCAAGTGACTCTTGGTCCCCGTCTCGTGGGAGCGGATGGAAGCTATTATCGGTTACCGCATGTCGAACATGCCTGCGCGTTGCCATCTTATTGACCAATAGGAATCCGAGAATTTTGCGCAAAGCTATGGGTCACCTTCAGGCCGCCGTTCAAAGGGAACGGCGCCGTCACAGCTGGGGCCGACAGGGCCATGGCAGCTTTTCGTCATCGCGCGCGGCAGAGAGAAGAGGGTGCATGCATCCTGGCAACACATGCGAGAAGGGCAACGTTTTTTTCCTTGACAGTTTTTTCGGCTTTGAATTATTTTATATGTAGTAGCAACATAAGAAGGGACGGTTGGTTCGGCCCTTCGGAACGCCATTCGACAATACCGAACACATGGATATCAGAGCCTACCTTTTTCAACCCCTTGTCGGCGCCTCGTTCGTCGCTGAGATGACTGCCGCCGAGCCAGGGCTCCTTGCCGGAACCGAACTCGCTCGCATCCGCGGCGATGAACTCGAGTTTCAACTTGAATCGCTTGCTTCCGATGGCACCCCTGTGAGTGCCGGCTCCAGAGTACTTCGGCTAATCGGATCTGCTGAAGAGATCGCTCAGGGAGAGGAGGAGCTCCTGGCTTGTGTCGGCAAGGCCTCTGGAGTGGCGACGGCGTCCGCCCGCATGGTGGCAAAGGCTTCGGGGAGGGCCCGCATTGTATGCGGAGCCTGGAAAAAGGTCGCTCCTGAGTTGCGGAAGGCGCTACGACATGCCATCGCCGTGGGCGGAGCAGGCATTCGACTGGTTGATAAACCCTTTGTGTACCTGGACAAGAATTTTGTGAGGATGTTTGGGAGCATCACGAATGTTGTAGAGAGAGCCCGTGGTATAGATGGCCGCACAGTGGCTGTCCAGATTCGGGGAGACACCGATCTCATCACAAAAGAGGCCTGTGCAGCCTTCAAGGCCGGGGCTGAGGTTCTTATGGTTGACACGGGAACCATGGCCGATCTTCGCTCTGTTGTGGAGGTGGCGAGCCGTGAAGGCTTCAGGGAACGTGTGAAGATTGCCTTCGCCGGTGGAGTGACTTCGTCGTCTCTTGACCAGGTGATCGCCGCGGGCGCGGACATTGTTGACGTTGGCCGCTCCGTGATTGACGCTCCCCTGCTGGATTTCCGTTTCGATGTCCTGGAAAAAGTCTGATCTCTTGGGTGTAGAAACGAGGCTGTTTTATGGAATGGGATCTTCTGGAGAAAACGACCTTCTGGGTTGAGGGAGCTTATTTAGACGGAGCCAACCTCGGGGACGTGGGGGCTGCCGCTGCCTCTGCTCTCGGACTTGAGCCCTATGAGGTCATGGTCGTTGACGTTCAGAATGAGATTGTGGCCTTTGATCTCCTCCGCCGAAAAGTTGAGGCCCGGTCTGTTGCCGGAAAGTCCGGAGAGATTCTGCGGCGCCTATCGGAAGTTCCGGGGGTTACCCTGTCCTGTGATTCTTCCGTCCACTCGGAGGGTGTTCTCGGATTTATTGCCCTGGAACCAGATGACGCCCAGAGGGTGATCTCACGCTCAGAGGAGATGGGTGCGGCCGTTGTTGCCGGGGTGTCCCGCAGAGCCTGCGTTTTTTCATCAGGATCTGAGGTCATTGCCGGGAACATTGAGGACACAAACTCTCCATATCTCATCGAAGCTCTTACCGGGGCAGGCTTTCGAGCCGAATTCGGCGGCATTATCCAAGACAGTACTGCCGCGGCTGTGAACCGACTCGAGGATGCCTTGATGAAGGGCTTTGGTCTCATCGTCACCACCGGCGGGGTAGGCGCGGAGAACAAGGACCATAGCATTGAAGCGGTTCTGCGGCTTGACCCATGCGCGCACACCCCGTGGATTCTCAAGTTTACTCCAGACATGCGACGGCACCACAAAGAAGGCGTGCGCATCGCTGTCGGACGAGTGGGAATATCTCGAATAGTTTCACTCCCCGGACCTCATGCCGAAGTGCGCGAGGGATGCGAGGCGCTCCTGGCTGGGCTTAGTGGTGGACTGGATGATACTGCCCTCGCAGAAGCGGTCGCATCGGCCATACGTAAACGGTGGCTCACACGCATGGGAAAGGAAGGACACCACCATGGACATTAAGATTACGACTGTCGCGACTGATCTATACGAAGCGGAAAAGAGCACGGCTCCAGTTGATCCCCTGACGATTACTTACGCGGGAATTACCATAGAACAGGCATACGAAGTCCAGCTTAGAGGCGTGGAAATGCGGTGCGCCCAGGACCCACGACGGATAGTGGGCAAAAAGATCGGACTCACTTCCGTTGCGATGCAGAAGCTTCTTGGGGTGACTGAGCCGGATTACGGGCATCTTTTGGACCACATGCTTGTCATGGAAGGAGTCCCCATTCCTAGAAGTGAGCTTCTGTTGCCAAAGGTGGAGGGAGAGATTGCCTTTGTGCTTAAGAGCGCACTTAAGGGGCCGGGAGTTACCATAGCCGATGTTCTTCGGGCAACCGAGGGGGTTATGGCTTCGATCGAGATCGTGGACAGCAGAATTCGAGACTGGAAGATCAAACTTCCCGACACCATTGCGGACAACGCATCGAGCGCGAGGTTTGTCCTGGGAAGCCGCCTCATGCCGGTCAAGAACTTAGATCTTCGTCTCGTAGGCATGGTTTTTGAGAAAAACGGCGAAATTGTAAGTACAGGCGCGGGGGCTGCCGTGTGGGGTCACCCAGCAGCTTCTGTGGCATGGTTGGCCAACAGGCTCGCCGCTTTCGGCATATCACTCGAAGAGGGTGAAATCATTCTTTCTGGAGCCATTACGGCCGCGGTTGACGCGCAGGCCGGCGACTTCTTCCATATGGCGTTTCAGGATCTGGGTACCGTGGGAGTGCGGTTCGTCTAAGCCGCGGTCGGTTGATGAAGCGGCGAGGCCGCTCCTCCAGGGCGAGTGCGGGCCTATTCGGGTTTTATCCGTTTGGTATTGTTCCATAGTTGAACTGAGTTCACTGCGGGGACTTCGCATGGAAGCGGGTAGGAGAAACAGGCTGGGCAATTGTGGATAACCATTAATGCCCGATCGTTTGCCACGACAGAAGGAGGTGACGGGAAATGAAACTCATAACTCTGAAGCCGGTTGTGGATTTGGAAAAGTGCAAGGGATGCAAGACTTGCGTAAAAGTGTGTCCTGTGTTGGCCATGGGAATGGAGGATAAGCTGGCGGTCGTCAACCTTGAACGCTGCCGAGGATGCGCTGACTGTGAACAGCGGTGCCCGGAGTATGCCATCTCCATGGTTCTCCGGGATGAGCCTGTAGTGGCGAAAGTTGACATGGAGGGTCTTGACTACCAGGAGATCGCCGATCTTTGCCGCAAAGCGAAATTTCATCCCGAGCAGGTGGTCTGCTACTGCACGGCAACCAGAGCAGACGAGGTGGCGGCCGCAATCATGAGGGGTGCAAAGAGCCCGGACGATATCTCTTACATGACCGGCATGCGGACCGGCTGCAAAGTTGAATGTATTCAGCCTATCTTGCGGCTCCTCGAAGCTGCCGGTATAGAACCCAAACCAACTCCCGGCGGTTGGCAATGGTACGGCCGTACCATAACCGCCTGGGAGATTCCGGAGGAAGTCAAGAAGAAGTACGCAAGTCGCGGTTTCTATTTTGACGAAGACATTGCCCTCTTGAACCGCATAGTGAGCGCCCCTCTTCAGGGAAAGGAGTCATAACCCATGCGTCCTCCAATTACACCAATCGCACCTAGGCAGTCCCAGTATGGGATAGATCCTTCGCTTGTAAAAACCAGGGTGTCCGAGCTTCCGGGGATGACTTCCGTGACGCTTCGCGAGCTATTCCCGGACTTGCCGTCTGTGATCTTTCCGTCTGACGAGGGAATCTCGGCAGTGCGCCGCCACACCGAAGAGGCCCTCCGTAATGTGGACATGAGCAAAATCAAACCTGAGCACAAGGTGAACATCCTGTCTTCGCATCACGGCTTCACACTTCTGGGAGGGGAGCCTTACGCTGAGATGCTTCGGACCATCCGGGATGTCATGGAAGAAAAAACAGGCTGCAGCAATATCCGCCTCAGAGCAGGCGTGGGGCTACGTTTCCGTGAGACCGAAGAGTACATCCGTCGGTACAAGCTTGACGAGTATTTCAAGGGAAAGGCCAGGGGAGTGGCTCCTGTTGATGAAGGGATCCCCATCGAAACCGAAATCGGAACCCTTTACGGCATCAAACGCATCTACGACGCGGACTGGATAGTCCACGCACACAACAGCGACGTTCGCGAAGTGCACTTCCATCGGATGGTGGACCGAGCAGTAAAGCCCTTTGGAATGTCGTATGCCCGTCTGGAAACACGATCTACGTACCACCAGAACCTAGGGCCTAGGGCTGCGAATTTCATTGCCAGGGCTATCTTCGATTCACCCTTCGTTCAGGACAAATTCGCGTTTTCCTGCTTCTTGACTGTAGCACCTCACGGAATTCTCGGTGTGGATGCAGACAGCGATTTGTACCGCCTTAATAACAGGGTTACCGAAGTGGGCTGCCGCTATTACGGCAAGATGATGACTCTTTTCGGCGAGATTGACGAGTGCATCGCTGCTCTCGATTTCCCGTGCCCTGTGGTCTACGTCTTCTCCGCCGGCGTCATTTACGCCAACTTCGCAGGCGCAAACACAGACCTTTTTGATCTAGAAATGCCTCTACCGGCGTACACCTGGTACACGGAGGCTTTTTATGGCAGGAAAGGCCGTCCCCTTCTTCCCGAAATTCCACTTTTGAACCCTGCCGTGAAGATGTGCGTGCACAGCTATGCATGGACAGGCTATCCCAGTGCGTTCTTCAGTGAGCACATTCCAACCGTGGTGGTTGGGCAGGCCCAAGCGGATCTTTTCAACCGCGACCCCCAGAATCTCAACTACATGAAGCACGCTGTGTTGTCTCAAGGCACCGAAGCAGCAATAGATTTTGCCAGGAAAGTCGCGGGGACGGAAAAGATCCTTATTTTCGATGGTGCCCCCGGCGGGATTAACTTGAGCAAGCCGTTAGCGGATTTCCTCCTGGAAAAGGCTCCGGCGGTGAATCGGCGGGTAGAGGAGGAACTAATGCCGAAATGGCTGCAACAGCGAGGCGTCAATCTGAAACAAGTCGCATAACCGGCGCTGACCGCAGCACAAGAGCACAAATTTCCCAAGTGATTGTCAACTTCCCTCCGGAAGATCCGCCTTCGGAGGGAGAGCACTGGAGGTGTGTCCAAACGGGCAGATCGTCTGCCCGGAAGCTGACGGACACTGTAAACTGAGCCGACCAAGTCATGGAGGTGAGAGATGGCAGTCATAGAAAAAGGGCACAGCTTGGGGTCAAGCTTCGTGCAACTCCTGAAAGACACCAACCCGGCCGGCGTCGGTACCGGATTGGTTGCAACCCTTTTCAGCACCTTGGGCCCGGGCGTAATCGTTCTGACTTCCGCTAAAGCGGGTGGCCTCACTGACGGGCAGGCTGTCTCGTGGATGTTGGCTCTGTACAGTTTTGGGGGCCTCGCCACGATGTTCGTAGCGCTGCGCTACCGAATTCCCCTTGTCATCGCTTACAGTATTCCTG
>JBKQMK010000499.1:0-11443 GCA_052146735.1 Desulfomonilaceae bacterium
CTGGTATTACACAACAAAATTTGTTTTCTTGAATTCTTGTGCGAGAATCTGCATCTTTATTTGATAGGTAGGCTGAAAGCAAGGAGGTCGCTATGGGAACCTGTGCGGTGGCACAATCAGAGGCAGCAAGAAAATGGCCGGAGGGAGTCATCTCCGCTAAACTGACGATGAATCCTTATCTCCTGGCAATGGCTTTCGAGGAGTCAATGAAGACTGGCGTGCAGCTTTGGGAGTTTATCAACACTGCCCTCTGGGAGAAGCTCGGCGAACCTGACCGGGAGAAGCTCTTGGAATTTGCAGCAAACATAGAAGTGTTTGACGAAGATCCCAAGTGGAAGAAACGACTCAAGATTGCTGCTCGGTACGAAATGGGATTGGAACAATTCAGAAAAGAGTTGGGTGACGAGCCGTTTCCGGCCACAACTGTTTCAGAAGGGAACGGTGGCGCTCAAGGTGATTGAGTCACCGCAAAAGGAGGCCTCTCATGCCGATTGTTAACTACAAATGTCGCGACTGCGGCAAAGAGTTCGCGAAGATCTTTTTCACGGAAGGACAAGCTCCCCGTGAATGTCCCGTGTGTCGCGCCACTGGACTAGAGGAACTGGGTCCGGCTTTCAATCCAGATCGCGGGTCGCTGGAACGGATGATGTGTGCGTCCTGTGAAACCTGCGGAGACGAGGGCGCCTGCGCCGCTCCATCGTCCTGATAGGCTTATTTCCGGAGAGTTGCTCCGGTATGGCCGGTGTTTTGATGGGGAACTGTGGATATCACAAGGGAGTCGTACAAAATTGAGGAGGGTCGTGTGTCTAGGCCACGATCGCCGTTGGGCTTTCTTAGGGGTATGTCCTGAGTAACAAGGAGCCTCCGAAGCAAGTCCAGCAGTTACTTGCCAAAAGAACAGAAAATCACGACGACTTTGCATAACGCAGGAGAATCACTATGGAGACTCTCACAATTAAACCAACCCGTCTTGAATACATTGAAGTGGCTCCCGGCATCCATCTACACGTCCGCGATTGGGGAGAAGGCAGGCCCGTAGTCCTCATTCATGGCTGGCCATTCTCGAATGACATGTACGACTACCAGATGATGGAATTGGTCGAGAACGGATTTCGGGCGATTGGCATTTCTTTACGCGGTTTCGGTAAGTCCGATAAGCCTTGGGGCGCTTATAACTACGACGTTTTTGCCGACGACACTAAAGCCGTTATGGACCAACTCGGTTTGAACGACGCAACCTTGGGCGGATTCTCTATAGGCGGCTCAATAGCGATCCGCTATATGGCTCGTCATAGAGGAAGCCGCGTGTCTAAGCTCGCGCTATTTGGGGCCGCAGCACCAAGCTGGACAAAGCGGGACGACTACCCTTACGGCATGGAAAGGGTTGAGGTAGACGCTCTCATTAAAGCCGTGTCCATTGACCGCCCCCAATTGTTTGCCGATTTCGGCAAAATTTTTGGTCTTACGGAAACGTCCCTGAATCCAGGACATGCGGCTTGGCTTCACTCCATCGGGATGCAAGCGTCCCCCTACGCTGTTGCTCAAAGCCTCATCGCTCTTCGTGATACCGATCTTCGCCCTGAGCTTGCAGCAATCAATGTGCCGACTGCAATCTTTCATGCGGTAGGTGACAAAATCTGCCCGTTCGTTTTTGCCGAGGAGATGGCCAAGGCAATAAAGACAGCGAAGGTCATCCGTTTCGAGAATAGCGGGCACGGCTTGTTCTTGGAGGAGAAGGAGAAATTTAACCGCGAGCTGATAGACTTTGCGGGTGAAGGATTATACGCTCCACGTGAGCAAGAACGGGAATCGGCAAGGGGAATTGCCGCTGGGGAGTACAGGACGCTTCATTAATGCCAATGTGCGTTCGGGCAAATAGTACTAGCTTGAGCGCACATTAGTATTGAAGCTTTGAGGCGGGGTACTATCCGCCATTAAGCGGACGTAGAAATCTCGCGTTCCCGGAACCGGCTCCCAACCTTCTGCCGTCAGTTTCCCAAAAGCCTCGCCTTTTCCCACCAACGCTTTAACTCCTGCCGATTTAAGAGAATCGAGAGCCCTACTTCTTTCTTCGGCCGTGGCAGAGATGAATTGGCTTTCGTCTGTCACCTCGGCCACAATCTTCAACTCTGCCAGTCGGCCCCAATACCACAAGGGCAGCCCCACCATGGCGACATCGTCCCCTTTGGCCACTCCCTGGCGGCCCAGGTAATCCTTTATGGCCATCATCTCAAGGAACGTGTCCCTGTATGATGGGCTTTTTCCGGTTGAGCGTAGTCCCCTGATGCTTTGATCCACCACAGTATTAAGCGTCATACCCAAAATCAGTGCTGCGAGCAAAACGGTGCTCACCAGAGCCTTCGAGCGCGTTTTGGAATTCTTGAAATCATATGCCGGCAGCAGCAGGACAGCGACAAACGCCAAAAAAAGAAAGGCAGCCAGATAGCGCATTTCTACGTGTACAAGACAGTACAACCCAGTGCCTGCAGCCGCGACGGCAAACAGAATCACGGATATGGAAGGCGGCCACAGGCCGCGCAAACTCACGCTCCCTATCCGCCACTGTATCATGAGCCACAAGAGGGCCCCGACATACAACCACGGGCTGTCGAGCAAAATGGCACGGACATGGCCAGGAATCACCTGCAGTTGGCTGACAATACGTACAACCGGCTTGACGCCCTCGTTCCAATAGCAGGGATCGAAGCCTGCGGGTCGAGTGCATTCCACGAAAGGATTGCCTTTGTAAAAAAGGACCGAAGGCTGGTTAGTCAATACCTTGGGAGGATTGGTCAATTCTCCCTCTCCGGCCACTAAAGTCGTGTAACAAAAATTTCCTACTTCACCGAAAGAAAAACGACCTACTGTGCGTGACAACGAAAATATCAAGGGTCCACTTACCAGGAGCATTACCACCGCGCCCAACAGCAGCCTCGGCGCGGCCTTCCTCAGTGATCCCGAAACGAGACCTGCCAGGACAAAGAATATCGCCGAAAATGGAAAGAAGAAGGATTTGAATAAATAGCCCAGAGCCGTCGATACGCCTAAGAGCACGAATTTGACATACGGCTCGGGGCTTTCTTTGATCCAAAGGACGATGGATGTTGAAGTGATCATGAATACGAAAACCATCATCTCAGGCGCCACGAGCCGAAGTCTGATCCAGCTCAGAGTGGCGAACAGAAACATGCTGTAACTGAGAGCGCTGATGACGGGAAACGGCAGAGGCTGCTTGGCGCCCACACATAAGCTGCCGAATTGCCTCTTCAATATATACACAAACAGTTCGCAGGATGCCATGGCAACAACGAAGGAAACAAAGTTAACACTTTTTAGCAACTGCAACTCATTGAGACGATTAGTATTCAATACAATCTGCCCCAGACCCAACAGAAAGGCGTAGCCGGGGCTTTCGGTCAAATTTACGAGACCCGACCACCAGCCGTGTCTGAGGGCCTCGCCCATTTCTATATAATTAATGCCATCGCCATTAAGATAGTAACGGGTTGTGTAAGTCAAAATTGCTCCCGCAGCTAGTCCGACAGCCCAGTACGCAGCGCGTATCCGAGAGCTCCATACATCCCGGTCAGGTTTTAGCGGACTGCTTGACATGTTGCTCCATGTCGATTGTTCTTGTTTGGTATGCATCGGGCCTTTCCTGATATACGAAAACAGCGTTGAAGCTTTCAATATTTTTCCATAGAAACCGGTCGACACCAATGAAACAACTGTCAGCATGCCTTTATCACATTACCATTTCCATGAAAAGAGGCTTGGGGGTAAGAAAAGGTTGCCTTCACTGTACAAGGACGTGCGTCGAACCCGCTACACTATATGGGACCAAACACAAATTACGTTGAATATGTATTCTTCGTCTGATATGTCAACTGTGAGACAGACTATCGCAAGATTCGCGGCAGCGCCTACTGGAAGGATCTCCGACATGATGACGGATTATCCCAAGGCCATAGTGACTAGAGACGGCACTTCAGTTCTGCTTCGCCCGGTGGTCCGGTCCGATGAACAGGCACTGAGGGCCTTCTTTGCATCAATCCCGGAAGAAGAGCAGTGGTTTCTGAGAGAAAACTTGGGTGATCCTCAGCTCCTGCATCAATGGATCGAGGCTCTGAACTACGATTATATCTTACCGATTGTTGCCGTGAGAGAGGACGATGGAACCATTGTTGCCAATCTGAGGCTTTATCGATCAAAGTCTGACTCTATCC
This sequence comes from Desulfomonilaceae bacterium, assembly GCA_052146735.1. Lineage (GTDB taxonomy): Bacteria > Desulfobacterota > Desulfomonilia > Desulfomonilales > Desulfomonilaceae > CAWBBA01. Next base: position 4,227 of record JBKQMK010000499.1, read on the forward strand.
GCCACCTAGCTCACTTGCGCGTCATGGTTCTTCCAGGATACCGAGATCTTAAGGTGGGAAGCTGGATGATTCTGGATTGTGTGAAGCTCGCCATGGATTTGGGGATCGAAAAGCTGATTGCAGAGTTCGTCGCCGGCGTCGAAGAGGGTGCCATTACGGCTGCCAAGAAGCTCGATTTTCAACAGGAAGCAGTCTTGAAAGACTACGTGAAAGATCGTCAAGGTCGGGATCGGGACCTGATCATAATGGTAAAGAATCTTTGTAGAGATTGGAGCGATTTTTGACGCAGTCGTCAACAGGACAGACCCCCATAGGGAGCGGCGGGAGAACGATCATTCACGAGACCCCCGGGGGGAGGCTCTTGATCCGATCGAATTGTCCGCCGGGATTCTATTCTGGCCTGCAACTCGAAGAAGGCCTGGGACATTTTTCGCACTATTCCTCGATCATTCACAAGCTGGAGGACTTCGAGAAAATTGCGTGCCTCAAGGAAGCCAGAGTGACCCTGGCTTTGCTTGAACCCAACCTTATAGTGGGATACGGCACGTGCTGGTATCCTGGGCCGGAGGAGCGCTGGAGTGCTCTTGGACAACTCATGTACGAAATGGGCGCGGTCGAGGCCAGCCGTAATTTCAGAGGCATGCGCATCGGAAATCGGATCCTGGAGCTCACCTTTCAGGAGGACTTTTTTGAGGATAAGATCACCTATATGAACGGCTTCTCCTGGCATTGGGATCTCGAAGGGAGCGGCATGAACGCGGTGCAGTACCGTCAGATGATGATGAGGTTGTACGGCCGTTTCGGGTTCCGAGAAGTTTACACCAATGAACCCAACATAGCCTTGCGAGAGGAGAACCTAATGATGATCAGGGTAGGTTCCCGGGTGACGCCCGAGGACCAGCGAAGATTTCGGTACCTGCGCTTTGGCATTAAGCAGCCGAAGTAAATCGATGGACAGACGAATGCCTTCACAGTCTGAGCGACCTTGATCCTCGAGGTGTTCAGAATTGTGCAATTTCTCCTCCGGACTCGAATGGTGGCCGAGAGATCACAACGCGTGTCAGCGGCCGGGAGTGTCCGGCATCAACGCAGGGTATCCTATGAAAAAAGAAATGAATGGCGAAGCAGATTCTTCCCTTGTTCAGGATTCGGGCAGGGGCTCGCAAGATAACTGCCCTATTTGGCCCATTGAGGACAACTTGTCTATCCTTGAGAATATGCGGGCCGAAGCCACGCAGGCGGGCGGTGTCCGGCGGATAGCCGAACAGCATGCGAGAGGAAAACTAACGGCAAGGGAACGTTTAGATCTTCTGCTCGATGAAAGCTCTTTTGAGGAATTCGACGTTCTTAAGGCCGGCAGAGGTGGTCACCTCGGAGGAGAGAAGGAGTACTTGACTGACGGTGTTGTCACAGGCCATGGAACGATTGATGGTCGCGAAGTTTTCATTTTCAGCCAGGATTTTACGGTGATAGGTGGCTCTCTCGGGGAAGCGCACTCGGAAAAAATCAGCAAGGTCATGGATCATGCCGTCCGAGTAGGCGCGCCGTTCATAGGGCTCAACGACTCCGGTGGAGCCCGCATCCAGGAAGGCGTCGACGCGCTGGCCGCGTATGGTGAAATCTTCAACCGTAATGTTATGGCCAGTGGGGTGATACCGCAGATTTCTTGCATCATGGGCCCATGCGCGGGGGGCGCCGTGTATAGCCCTGCCATGACCGACTTCACTTTTATGGTAGAAAGCTCTTCGTACATGTTTGTGACCGGACCCAATGTGGTCAAAACGGTCATTCATCAGCAGATCAGTTTTGAGGATTTGGGCGGTGCGGGAGTGCATTCCGAAAAGAGCGGCGTTGCTCATTTTGTTTTGCCTAATGATATCCTTTGCCTGCGGGAGGTCCGGCGTCTCATAAATTATCTCCCTTCCAACAACCGGCAAAAACCCCCGTTCCTGGATCTCAGGGATCCGCCGAACAGAACTGACCCTGCCCTTGACTATCTGGTCCCGGCCAATCCCAACCAGGCCTATGACATGAAGGTCCTGATTCATAGCATCTTGGACGGGGCGGAATTTTTCGAGATCCAGGCCCATTTCGCCCGCAATCTCCTCGTGGGCTTTGGCAGACTTGGGGGAGAGACTATCGGATTGATCGCGAACCAACCCGCGGTGTTGGCAGGTGTGCTTGATAGTAACGCTTCTGTCAAGGGCGCCAGGTTCGTCCGATTCTGCGATGCTTTCAATATTCCGCTGATCTGCCTGGTGGACGTGCCGGGCTTCATGCCTGGGCCGGAGCAGGAGCACGGAGGCATTATTCGGCACGGAGCCAAGCTCCTTTACGCATTTATTGAGGCCACGGTCCCGCGCATTACCGTCTTCGTACGCAAGGCGTACGGCGGCGCGTACATCGTAATGAACTCCAAGCACATCGGAGCGGACATCAACTATGCTTGGCCCACGGCTGAGATAGCGGTTATGGGACCGAGAGGAGCGGCAGAAGTTATCTATCGCCAAGAGATCCAGTCCGCGGCGGACCCGGCAGGTGCGTTGATGGAAAAGGAACAACTTTACCGTAAGACCTTCGTGAACCCATTTCTAGCCGCCAAGAGGGGTTACATCGACGATGTCATCTTCCCTCGGGAAACCCGTCTCAGACTGATCCGGAGCCTTCAATTTCTCGAGGGTAAGAAGAGAACCAAACCTAAACGCAAACACGGCAACATTCCTTTGTGAGGTGCGATATTGTTTAAGAAGATTTTGATCGCCAACAGAGGGGAGATCGCTTTAAGGATCATCCGCACGTGCAAACGCATGGGAATCGGCACAGTTGCCGTCTATTCAGAAGTGGATTTTCGCTCCTCGTTTGTTCAGGAAGCAGACGAAGCGACCTGCATCGGAGCGGCCCCCTCACAAGAATCGTACCTCGCCAAAGGAAAAATCATTCGGTCTGCCTTGGCCTATGATTGCCAGGCAGTTCATCCGGGGTATGGTTTTTTGTCAGAAAACGCCGAATTTGCTCAGATGGTGGCCGACGCGGGGCTCGTCTTTATCGGTCCTTCACCGACAGCCATTGCTATGCTTGGAGACAAGGTGGCTTCCAAGGGGCTAGCGATACGCGCTGGAGTCCCGGTAGTTCCAGGGTGCCACGAGGTCATCAAAAGCCAGGCAGAGGCCCTTGCCGTTGCGGAAGAGATCGGTTTTCCCCTGCTGCTGAAACCCGCATCAGGTGGAGGCGGGCGAGGGATGCGTATTGTAACCTCAAAAGAAGAGGTCGCTCCGGCCCTTGCAGCCTGTCGCGAGGAAACGAGAAAGAGCTTTGCAGACGATAGAATTTTCATGGAGCGCTATATCTCCAGGCCGCGCCACATCGAAATTCAAATTATAGCGGACCAACACGGCCATGTACTCCATCTGGGTGAAAGGGAGTGCTCTATACAGCGTCGCTACCAAAAGGTCATCGAAGAGACCCCATCTCCTGTGGTCGATGAGGCGCTCAGAGAGAGAATGGGACGGGTAGCCTGCGCACTGGCCGTTGAAGCCGGGTACACTAATGCAGGAACAGTGGAATTTATCCTGGATGAGGAAAAGAATTTCTATTTCCTGGAAATGAATACCCGCCTTCAGGTTGAACATCCTGTGACGGAAATGGTGACGTCGCTGGATCTGGTCGAGTTACAGATTCGTTCAGCCGCAGGTGAGCCGTTACCTGTCACGCAAGAAGATATCAGGATAAAGGGGTGGGCCATAGAAGCTCGAATTTGTGCAGAGGACCCTGCCCGGGGTTTTTTGCCTACCACCGGCATTGTAACGCGCTACGCTGTGCCCCTCGGCAAGGGTGTTCGGGTAGACAGCGGCATTGATGCCGGTAGTGTAATTACCATCTATTATGACTCTTTACTGGCCAAGGTCATAGCATTTGGAGAGGACCGGGAAGAAGCACGTACCTCCCTGCTAAGGGCCCTGAACGGGTACCACATTGAGGGATTGATTACCAACGTTGACTTTGCCAATGCCATTTTAGGTCACCCCGCCTTTGCTGCAGGAGATCTATCCACAGACTTTATTGAAGAGCACTTTTCCGGCGGACAACCGAAGATTCCGCCTGATCCGGAAAAGATACGTTACATGTCAATCGGCGCTGTACTGATTTACCACACGCGCCGAAGCCTGGTCCGGGAATCCTTGAAACCGATGGCCGCGCTTGTAGGCGGTGCCCCCGCACTTCTAAGGTCCCACCATTATGTCGTGAAAGTCGAAGACGACGTATTCGAAGTGGGACTTGAACGGGACCCAGAAAACCGGCGGTGGACGGCCCAGGTGAATAACCATTCCTATGAGGTCATCACGCCGGAATTCGAATACTACCGCCGCCGGCTCAAGTTAAAAATTGACGGCTCTTATCAGATGTTCCGGTTCCAATATAGCGACAATCACATTCAGGGGTTTTTCTGCGGTATCGTCCGCACTCTTGAAGTTTATACCCCAAAGGAATGGAGCCTGACTCATTACATGCCGCGGGAAAAGAAGGTGGTCCAAGAGAATATTCTTAAATGCCCGATGCCAGGCATGGTGGTGGCGGTATGTGTAAGTGAGGGGACCAACGTGCGGCGGGGCGACGAGCTTATACGCATGGAGTCCATGAAAATGGAAAGTGGCATAGCGTCGCCGGTTGACGGGCTCGTGGAGAAAATACTTGTCCGCCCCGGCCAGACTGTTGAGACAGATGAGACTCTGATGACATTCAAGCTCTCGTGAGAGGTAGGGCAAACATAGGTATACAGCCGCTGAACGAGTCTTCCATAATTAGAGCGCCCGCCGTGAGAGGGTCATGACATAGGATTTAGCCTAACCTCGAAAACCGCTATAAATAGCGCCGCAAAAGGCTTTTCTTGCCATTAACCTTTTCGCAAATGGTAGCCTTTTTGTTAACCGGTGCAGGTTAAGGGCTACCGCGTGGGCTACCCAAAAAGTGGCAGTTTCGATCCGAAGTGGTAGGAGAAGAAATGCGCGCTAAACGATTTTGTCCTATGAGCGGGGATAGCACGTGCGCCTGCCAAGCGAGTTATACCGAGAAATCAGCTGACACTAAAATCTTGCATTGGATGCTCCGGCGCCTCAACTCTGCACGTGGTCGACGGCACTGATAGACCGGTAGAATGCGCGCCACTTTATTTGAATTCTTCAGTAACTTCCGCAGACACATAGGTGACCGACCGATTACTCAGACAGTCTCTCTGGCGCTCTGTACCTATTATACCAGGGACTCCGCTCAAGAACCGTTGAATGACGCTCTGCCGTTCTTCTTCAGATAATTGATCCCACCAACTGGGCCGCACATAGGTATTCTCAATTTGCTCAAATGCCAAATGGAGAACGGCATCGGCCTTTTCTGAATCCGGCAGGCACTTAAATGAATTAACAAAGGCTTCCGCCGGACCACTCTCGCTCTGTGTCCAACCGAACACGGCAACGCCTTTTCCGTTTAGGGAAGTGAGATTAAAAGTCATATGATCAAAATCCACATCGCCGCGTCCAATTCGTTGAAGCGGGTTGGCCTCAAAATCAAATTCCGGATGGAAGCCACCGCACGATACTACTGGCAGAACTTCTGAGAAAGCCACCGCGTAGAAAGAGTAGGCGTCACAACACTCGCTGAGGTAGGCTGAATCGTATTCTAATTTCCACTTTGTCAGATCGCGAAGTCCGCGAATCATACCTTGTGCATTAAGGTTAAGGTACTGCTGAATTGCAACTTGAATGTAGAATGGTTTTCCACGATCCATTTCTCGCTGAATAGGAATCGACCGTAATACGGTTCTCTTTGTGAATAGCTCGTACGCTAACGCCCTAAACGAAAGCAGGAAAGCATTTTCTCTGCTCAAGACAGGAGCACCTACTTCGATTGGTCTGAACATGGCCGCGTCATGAGAGTCACAAAATCCCATAAAAGTAGAGGCATCACTAATGCCGGCCTTACGAGGAACCACTCTACCTTCGTTCTTTAGAATGTCTCTCATTCCATCCTTGATCGAAATCACATGCCCGCCTTCAGAGATTGCTGCGAGTCCGCCACGCCTTTGAACAGTGTGTGCACGAATTATGCGATCACCGCAGGTTAGTTTGCTTGCCGAGGGATGGGAGCAGTATCCTTTGGTCATTTCTGCTAATAGCTCCGCCATTTGTGCGCCAAAATGAACTGGCTCCTGCAGTTCCCGATCCTTGTGGCACCACTTCCATTTCTTCCCTGATTGGCACCAACAAGGTTCATATGGATCCATAACCTCCCTTGGTTCCAGGGGTGGCGGCATGTCAAACGGCAAAAGAAGAGATTCGTGAACTGTCATGGCCTCGTCCTCTGATTTTTGTTTTACGTGGTTTCTAAATAAAGCCGCTTTCATGCTCTACTTCCAGATGATAGGCTGCTTCCGCCTTCAAGTAAATCCCCTCTGTATCAATTAGTTAATTGTGAACGGGGTCAAGGAACGGGGTCAAGTCTCCTCTTGACTCATGTTGCGCGTGTTGCTCGATATCATGGTGCGCCGAAATGAGCCAAGAGCAGACCTGATAATCATAAAAAGGCACCTCTGAGTCGGGAATGTGCTATCCCCGACCCCTCAAAGTCGACGCCGCCATCATCTTTGCCGACCTTCTTCTTCCCCTCGAGGTCATGGGCCTTCCCTTCCACTTCGCCGCCGGAGAAGGCCCCAAAATCGAAAAACCCGTCCGCACCGCCGAAGACATCACCCGTCTTCGCACCGACCGCGCCGATGAACTGGGCTACGTCTCCGAAGCCATCAAGCTCGTCTGCAAACATTTCGGCGACCGCCTTCCCGTCATCGGCTTTTGCGGCGCGCCCTTCACGCTCGCCAGCTACATGATCGAAGGCGGTGGCTCGCGCCATTACATCCATACCAAGAAGATGATGTACTCCGCTCCCGGCGCCTGGAATGAGCTGATGACCAAGCTCGTCGCCGTCACCGCCGAATACTCCACCGAGCAGGTACGCGCCGGCGCCGACACCATTCAGATTTTCGATAGCTGGGTAGGCTGCCTCAGCGTCGAAGACTATCGCCACTACGTTCTGCCGCACGTGACCACGCTCGTCAAACGCCTGCAGAAATCCGGCGTCCCCATCATCTATTTCGGCACTGAGACCGCGACCCTCCTGCCTTCCATGAAAGAAACCGGCGCCGAGGTCGTGGGCCTCGACTGGCGCATTCC
>JBKQMK010000500.1:0-2797 GCA_052146735.1 Desulfomonilaceae bacterium
TTACATCGAAGGAAGCGCGAGAAACCTCCAATTGGGAAATGTCCTGGACAAGACCAGCGATGTCCACGTTGTGCCGCCGCGCATTCTCTTTAGCTTGAGCTACCATTTCCGGCACAAAATCAACCGCTGTCACATCAAATCCCTTTTGTGCCAGCGGGATCGCTTCACGCCCACCCCCTACCCCTAATAGAAGAAGCCGACCTGTCTGAACCGGCATTATTTTCAACAAGTGAACTTCATTATCGTCCGGCCCGTTTTCCACAAACTGAGGTCTGCTCCACCCTTCGACGAGATTGGATCTGGCATACGAGCTTCGGGTGAAAGCAATCAAGTCCCTCGGCCGCATCAGGAAGACCGGCAATGACTGGATCCACCCGGCCAGTCGAAACAGAAACCAGGAAAATGCAATACGCCAATTCACGAGGTAAACAGCCTATCGGTGATGCTACTGTTCAAGAACGTACCTGTGTACTGCAGGCATTGCAGTTGTTTCTTAAGCACCTACTTTGACGAGCATTTCGCGACGTTACTGAGCCTGACAAATACTTGCAGTTTATTAGGACGGATTCGGAGGGGTCGCTACGAGCCAAGATTATCGACGAGGGCTTCTGCCATAATTTTGGCTTTGTGGTCATGTAGAGCCTCCTCTGCCGAAATTCATAAAACCCCTGGAGAAGCCTGATTCTTGATCTTTATCATTGCACAAGCCCGCGCTACCGGCAAGCTTGTTCAATCCTGGAACGCCAATCCCGGACCTCCCAGGCATGTTCTTCAGTACCGATCAGGCCCAGCCAGCGAGCCTCAGCGTGGGCAGACAAGCACAGCAATTCGATTGGCGTGTCCAGACAGCCGGTCTCAATCCAGGACTGCGCTGGACACTGCTCGCACAGACCTTTCAGGAAGCATCGGGCACAGCGCTCCAGGTATTTCGAGTTGGTAGCGTGCACGTCGCGAAGCCGGGGAAAGAACGCTTCTAGAGCCTCTTGGAGTGACCCGTTGCGCAGATCGTAGGTCAACTCCGGAGCCCGCAAACCCATGCACGGCTGCAAGCAGCCATAAGCATCAACGCAAATCGAATGCCCCGCGCCACAACAAAACAACTTGTCGCCTGGCGGCCGAAGAAACTTTGAACAGAATTCAGCCATCCCTTTCCGATATTGTCGCGGGTTGCGGGTCTTGACGGCCAAACCTTCTTCCGGAGACAGCCGCAGGGCCTGGATTTGGCGATCCTTTGCCGGATCGTCCTGCCGTCCGCGTTTTTGAAAAAAGATCACGTACCCGGGCGGGGTATCCATCCGGGGAAGTTCCTCTGCCCAGGATTCAAATTTGTCCATCTCATGGCGGTTAGGCGGGAGCAAGGCGCTCTTGACCACGAAAGGTACATTGCGCTCGCGCAACAACTTCATTCCTCGCCAAAACTGGGCAAAGGAGCCTTCGACCCGGCTTACGCCCTCATAAGAGTCTGATCGCATGCCGTAAACCGTGATTTCAATCGGGACGAGCGGTGGGATGCGGGCAAAGAGATCCGCCAAATGGGGGGTGATCAGGCGACCGTTGGTGAAAAGTAGTACCTTCACCCCCAGCCGGCGGGCGAACAAATAGAGTTCCTCAAAATCCGGGCGTAGCAGCGGTTCGCCGCCGGCGAAACGAACCTGGAGCGCGCCGAGGGAGGTGGCTTCTTTGAGAATGCGCTGCACTTCGGCGGTATCAAGCTCCATTTTAAGGGCGGAGCGGTCCCATTCGGGAAGGTTAATGCAGCAGTGAATGCAGTTGTTGTTGCAACGCTCGGTCAGCTCGATGTCCAAGTCCACCAATAGTGGCGGCTTGGCGGACCACACGTTGAACCTCGCTGAGGAAGTGCGCTCAACGAATTTCATTGCCCGCCAGATCTTTCAGTGCGGAAACAATCTTCCCGCTCTCATCGAACTGCATCTCGTAGCACGGCACCGCGTCCACGATCTGTTCCATCAGTTCCAGGGTGTGTTCCCACCAGTCGCGGGTACCCAGCGGCTTGATAAGGCAGGCCAACAGGCGGTGGAGAATCGCCTCTCTTCTGTGCAGGGGTTCCAGACGATTGTCCGCTGATTTTTGCAGGAAAAGGATGGCTTTCAAGGGCGCTGAATTCGGGGAGACATCAGGCACATCGCCGTGGCTCCAGGTGCCGTGAATTTTGAACCCGTCACGCCAGCGGCGCACTATAATTCTGTCATCACAGAGAATTTCGGCCTGACCTTTGAGCATGGTCGCCGTGGTGGATTTACCGGCGCTGGAATGGCCGACAAATAGCAACCCCAGGCCGTCCAGGATCACACCAGCGGCATGCATATAACACCCCTGGCGCTGGGCCAACAGTTGGGCCGCCAGTATCTGGTCTGTGGGGAATAGGGTCAAGTTTGGGAGACCTTCATTACGAATTCTGATTTCCTCATCAGCAGGGCTGTAGATCACTCCATGAGCATGATCTGTATCAAATACTCCCACACGATGCAGTTCAGTATCCTCCGGGTCTGAAGAAATTCCCAGGTAAATGAAGCTGTCGCCTTTGCGGTAGATGGCCCACGGCACCCTGCGGTAAAGTTCAACTCCCAGATCTTTCCGTGTCAAGTCCGGCAGGCCGAAGACATGTTTCAAGGTGACCAGGTCTTTCCCGGGGCCCTTGACTTCGAAGGGCTGCAACGCTTTGGCGACACTGAGCCTATCCATTGGCAGTGCGCTTTCGAGCCGAATCGTGATGCCGGCAATCTCGAAATAGCGCCGGTGGCGAGATGGCCAATCTTGCTTGTAGCGCCTGTCTTCC
>JBKQMK010000501.1:0-4984 GCA_052146735.1 Desulfomonilaceae bacterium
GAGCCACAGCTCAGGGAAATGCTTTCGGGACCTTGGCTTCAGCCTGTAAGAAGACCATTGCACTGACGGGAACACTCTTGGGAGGCTATGCAAGCCACATGTTCTATCTCAACTATCGCCTGAATCCCCAAGCCATGCTGGCGGACGGTGTCCAGTACGGCAAGGAGATGAACTTTATAAGTCGCTACGGGGTATTGGAGCGTGTCACCCGGTACTATCCTGGCGATGACAACGTGTGCTCCAAAGGGAGGAAAGGACCCACCGTGACAAGAGAGAAGCCCGGAGTTAGCCCGGCTATCTTTTCGAATCATCTCATGGGTTCCACGGTGTTCCTAAACCTGGAGGACATAGCCCTTGACCTTCCGCAGCTGACCGAAGAAGTAGTGCCGGTCGAGATGGACGGTGATTTGGCTGAGGCGTACAACGAATTGGAGCATAAGGTGGGCAGTGCCATGCGAGAGATGCTGGTAAAAGGTTCTCGGAAGCTGCTCGGAACATACCTCAACAGTTTGCTCTGCTATCCGGATCGCCCGTTTCATAACGAGCCCATTATCTATCCCGGAACAGATCGGAATATTGCAGAACCTGTCGCACTGCCGGAGAACCGAATATATGGCAAGGAGCAACACCTGCTGAACATCGTTCGGCAAGAGCTTTCACAATGCCGCCGCTGTTTCGTTTACTGCGTGTACACAAACACGAGAGACGTCACGGCCAGGCTTAAAGGCATTTTGACCCAAAATGGTATCCGCGCCGAGATACTGCGCTCACATGTGAAGCCCGAGCTGCGAGAAGAGTGGCTCCGTGAAAAGGTGGAACAGGACATTCAGGTCATCATAGGCAACCCGATCCTGGTGCAGACGGGTCTGGACTTGTTGGACTTCCCCACCATCATCTTCTACCAGACTGGGTATTCGATCTTCACTTTGCGTCAGGCTTCTCGCCGTTCATGGCGCATCGGCCAGGACAAGCCCGTACGGATACATTACCTGCACTATCAGGGAACCATGCAGGAGCGGGCCTTGGAGCTGGTTGGCAAGAAGCTCACCGCGTCCCTTGCCATCGAAGGCAAGCTGACTGATGACGGCTTGGCTTCTTTATCCTCCGGAGAGGACATGACCCTCATGCTGGCTAGGGCACTTATCGAGGGCGCACAAATAGACGGGGCTGAAAGCGTGTGGCGGTCAATGAATGAGAAACGGGATCATTCGGTGTCTCTGCCGAGGCAGGACGAGAACGTCTTCTATGTACAGCATAGGAGACCGTCCTTGGAGGTGCTCGAAGAACGCTCGTGGAGTTTCCTGGCGGAAGAGTTTGGCTTGTTTGCTACGGCATGACAAATGGGAGGAAGAGCCCACCTTATTAAGAGCGCCATAGTAAGACTGGTATTGCCGGTCTTCCTGCGGCTATCAAAGCCAATGTATTGAATGGTAAGCGAAGGAGGATCAAATGGACAAGGCAAGAGAGACCAATCGCAATGTGACCGACCTGGTTCCTGTGCAGCCTGCGGGACAGGTAACGGTACTCCCGCCCAACTCTGGCGTAGTTGGCCGCTTCTTGAAACATACCGAAGATATGTTCAAGGCCCGTGCCATGAGAATGAGTGGTTTGCTGCGTCGGATCAATGAGTCCGGCCAACGAACTGAATCGCTGCTGCGAACCGCTGCGGAACGTATGGAGGCAGCAGAGACTGCCCTGGAGCAACAGTTCCAAAAAGAAGGGCTTCTAGTGGAATCTCAAGGCAACACGGATACTGAGATTGGCCAGACCTGAACAAGATCTTCTGCAATTCCCCTTGCAATCTTATATAGAGACCTACGGTCTCTATTTCCCCGCTCAGACCTACACTTTCAGGCTTTTTTCTTCAACCTGGAACGTCAGCAAATGGGACTTTTCCCGCATGGGGCCTAGAGAAACACCCCACCCCCTATACTAATCCCCATTTTCTTGCGCTCCCCTTCTGGACATCTTGGCCTAGGCGATATTCGCCCCGATAGAAACCTTAAGCACGTCATCCAAATGGGTACTGGATTTTATGGATTTCTATTGCTGTCTTCTATAATGCGAAACGGCACTTTCCTCCGGCAGGAGAGTGAAGAAGTCATATGCGGGCCACCCCCGAAAAAGATGGCGGACATCCGCCGCATTATTTTCTGAAGCAGACTATGAAATATTACATGACCGGGCCTTCAGGCTCTGCGCCAGCGCGGTCAAACGGCGTCGATAAAAACTCTCAGGAGACACGTATCCATTGTCTCACGTGAACAAGGCTCTCATGAAAGCACGTCCGCTCAGAATGCCATGCAACGCCGAATTATTTGGTTTTCTTCCCGGCCTTCTTCGCAACCCCTTTCACAGCATCCTTGAGTGCCTTGGCTGCTCGAAATTTAGGAGCCTTGGAGGCCGGAATCTTTATTTTGGCTCTGGTTTGCGGGTTGACGCCATTGCGTGCCTTTCGGTGCATAACCCCAAAGGTGCCTAAACCGTCGATGCGTATGCTCTCGGCTTTCTTCATGGTTTCATGCAAAGTCTTCACCAGTGAATCCAGCATTTCTCCTGCCACTTTCTTCGTGGCCTTTGTCTCCTCCGCTAACTTCTGCACGAGTTCCTTCTTCGTCATCGCAATACCTCCATATGGAATGTGAGCCTTGAAGCTCTCAACCTGTTTGAGAAGCTACGAGAAGCTCCTTTTCGTCTTTTTGTAATCGCTTAATCCTGAATTCTTCTTTGAATGCCCCTGATTTGCTTGCTGCTTGTACATGCCACACGAGCTGCACGGGGATCCGTGACCGCGTATACCGAGCCCCCGCCCCTGAATTGTGAGCCCCTATTCGACGGTCCAGATCAGTGGTGATCCCGCAATATAGGCTGTTATCAGAGCATCGAAGGATGTATACGAACCAAGACATCTCTTTCCCCGGTCCAACAGCCATTTCATCCGCGTTGTCTAACGTTGTGGCCCCCTCTTTATCGCAGTAAATAAACCTTGTCTACCATATTTTGCCTAATTGACGGGCGTGCGCTGAATTCCACCACCGAAGGTATCCGGAGAATACCGCAGAACCACTCAACCATCCACGACCCGAATTATGGTGGAGCAATCAGTGTCACCTGACTACGGGAGCGAGCATAGTCTCGGGGCTCTTATTTCAAGACAGAATCCCTGGGGACTTTCGTAATAGGTTTTAGAGGCAGTTTCAAATAACATGGCGGACGTCCGCCGAATAAAACATATAATGATATCGCCAGTACATGCGCTACCGCCTTGGAAACACCTAACTACGTGATACCAAAAGCACTTCCTGAGTGCCGGCTAACTCTTTACGCCTTCACCCTTCTTCAGACCGCTTGGCCGTACGATATGTGTGGTCCTCGGTTTTCACCACCACAAAAGGCTGTCCGCACTCTTGGCATTCTCCCCATGTAGGGTTTTCATCAGTGGGCAGGCAATAGTTGTCCACATCCTGGTGAGCGTAGTCACACCATGGGCAAATGACTGAAGCTGCAGAACTCTTCTCATACTTGTCCAACATAAGCCCCTCCTCTCTGTTTCGCATTCGGCGGAGTGGGAACAGTCTCCCCGGTCACTCGGTTTCACAGTTAAAACGCTATCACATACCTCAACTGCGAACAACGTGTGGGCACTATAGAAAATCGCTCCACATTTTGAGTCTGCTTTCGGAACTAATTTCAAAAAACATGGCGGACGTCCGCCGAATAATAAGTGCCATCATATCAGTAACATAGCTATGCGAAGGCATCGAGCCGCCCCGCCGAACTGTGATTATTCGATCTCCTTGAGCTCCACATTCTCAACTGGGAGTGTCCTTACTACCCTCCCTGACTCAACGAATTGTAGGCCAGGCGTCTCACTGTGGGTTCAAGTGTCTCAAGCGTTGCCGGTGCCTCAGCCGCCTCACTTGCTCCTTTCTCAGTTCTTGCATCTACTAACTCACTTCGAACCCTTATCTCATGTCCTGCTGAGACCAAAGTGACCAGCACGACCTTTTCAACGTCCAGCTTGCCCCGAAACGATTTAAAAATAGCTTCCGCAAGTATCTTCCCCACCACGGCAATGGCAATTCCTCCTGCCATGGGAGCTCCTCCTACAATGGCACCTCCTACGAAAGCCTGCTTGACCTCAGATGGGCTCACGAAGCGGTACCGAAGCTGGTCCTGTTCATCAGGCTTGAGAGCTCGGTACAGTGAGTCGATCTGCTCCTGGCTCATCGAGGGCTCGAAATCCTTTACCAGCAAAAGAAAGGCTACGGTCTCTCTATGGGGAGGAAAGATATCCACTTTTGGTGGCAAATCATTGTTCCAAGATACCGAGCTCAGAGCGATCATGGGACTTGAAAGGCGATCAGACTGGCGAAACACAATCACTAATTCCAGCGCCGCTATGATGCAGATTGCCACCAAGGCCCCCCCAAATGCATAGGAGCGGGAGGCCACAAACTTTGAGAACCATCCGCTCACTTCGACTTCAGGTCCGGCGGTGCTTCTCCTCCTCTGCCTGAGCTTCTCGCTGACCTTATTCCAAATGGATACGGGAAAAGAGAGGCTTGGGGTGAAGTCCCTCACACGTTCAATCCAAGGAAGTTTGTCGGCCCTTTCCAAAGCGTCCTTTGTGAGAGATCCTTCTATCTGTTGTATCTTCATGACTTCTTCGAGACATCGGCCGCAAAGTACTACGTGATCGAGCACTCGCAAGGAATGCTCCTGGTCGAGCCAACCGAGCACATAATTGTATAGATCCTCTCCCGATGGATGATGAATACCGTCCTCGACCTCCTGCCTGAGCGTTCGGAAATCATTTGATTCGGACCGAGCCATGGCTTCCAAGAGCGCAGGGAGAGAGTTGAACCTTTTGATCTCTTGTTCCAGCCACCTTTTCTCGTCTTCCGTCATGGCCTGGTACCCTCCAATCTTTGCAGTCCCTCACACCGCTCTTCTCCGGAAAGACATCTCTCCAGATTCTTGC
>JBKQMK010000502.1:0-5062 GCA_052146735.1 Desulfomonilaceae bacterium
CAACTCCAGTCGGTGTTCGACCTCCAGTACCGCACAGTTGCTCTCGACAGCCCCATCAAACAGATCACTCTGCCGGAAAAAGGCCCATGCTCCACTCCGTACGCGGAAACCTTGCTCTTCCGGTTGCCGATCCTCGCGTTCTCGCCAAAATCGCTGGGTGGGATGGGGAACCTTGGAGAATTGACCTACCCCTGGAACATGTACCAATTGTTGGGTTAGAGGTATATTACCTTGACCTCTCGGGACAGGTAAAGGATCTCATAGTGTAGCATGGATGATCCTCGTTTTGAGTACGGTCTCAGGAGCGGGCGCGGGATAGTCCAATGAGCTGTGGGCCCTGAAGGCGTTGCATTTCTGGCACCACCTGCGCTGGAAGTGTGCCAGCGGACCAGACGTCACGCCTTGAACCCGGTAGCGGATTTCCATGCGTGGCGATGCGAAAAGACAGCTCCAAAGCCCGGTTTGCCTTCCTGTGCTTTCCTCGGCCTGTAGCCTGAGGAAAAGTAAATGATATCCGCATGTTGAATCTAACGGATCAACCCACCCTCCCCCGCCAGTTGCCTCGGTCAGTACACTGGAGCCAATCGTTAGGTATATCCCGGTGAGACGGTTTGCAGGGGTGCTGTCAGCTTCGCACCGCAGGAATCAAGATTTGTAGCGTGGCAGGAGAGACAATCAGGCTGGGAGTCAAATTCTGAGCAGAATTTTATCTTAAATATTCGCGGGAGAACATAGACCTTTGTCCGAGGTCACGGACTCCGAAAAGAAAGACAGCATCAAAGATATCGGGAAAGGTTTATTGAAAGCAGTCGTTCGTGCGTCTGCTACGTGGCGGCAACCTTTTCGCTGTCATCCTAAGCCAACGCCCCCACCAATCCGGTTCTTTCTTCCGGGCCAAGTGACCGATGCCTCTTAAAAGGGGTCGTTAGCATCATCAACCACAACATAAACAATGTGACAACGGTCCCTTAAGCATACGCAGAGTGAAATCACAGTCTTTTCCAACGCCTGCCCCCGGAAACACGCTACTCACCTCACTCGACGAACCACACAAAACTGAGCTATTTCCGCCCAGGATCATCACAGGTAACAGAGAATTAGAGAATCAATGAACCGAACCTTGAAGATCTTCGAGTTTAGGCCCGGAACCTCATGAACGATGATCCTGACTGGACTCTCTCGTGTATATTAAGATAACTCAAGGTGGCTGACGGCATAGGCACCGTGCAACAATTTCTATCTGAAACTTCAAAAAGTCTCTCTCATTACTATCGTCATCTAAGCCGCGTGTGGTTATTCTGCATAATGCTGCGGACTGCATAGTCTCGAATTAAAGCGAAGACACATTTCTATCAAAACGTCATGCGAGGATTACGGGGGGCAGACACGCCTGTCGCTACCGAACCAGAGGTGGGGAGCGGCGTCGCTGCCGTCCGAGAAACGCTCGCGGCAGCTTTCATGATTCGTTGTAGCTTGTTAGCTATGGAAGGGGGCATCAAGCCCGCTGAAACTGGCCGGCTGTCGGTCCAGTCTACGGCGACATCAGGTTCTTGGCTATCTGGTCGGCCTGGCTCATGAGATCCGGCCTTTCCGAAACAGAGTCAGCCGACCGGGGACCGTTCATGCGGATAAGATAGTTGTTCTCAAACCCGAAGCGCTTGAGCCACATTTCATACCGGGGATAGACGTCTGTGTAGATATTCAAGTCGGGCTGGCCCTGGGCAAAAACGAAAACGGACGACTTCCCAGGTTTGACGCGACTGCTGTAGTCCGGGTTCAGATAGGAATAGGTCCGGTCGAAAAATGACTTGAACTGGCCGGACACCTCTCCGAAGTAATTTGGTGAAGCCATGATGACGGCATTCGCTTCTTTGACGGCCTCCAATACTGGCGTCAGGTCATCGTCGAGGACGCAGTGGTCCAGCTTTGTCTTGCAGGTTTCACAGCCTTGACAGCCTTTGAACTGGAGCTTATTCAAAACAAACTCCTTGCTCTCTGCTCCCAGTTCTCCGGCTCTCTGCAGAATGATCCGTGCCAAAGCGGTGCTGTTACTCTTCCCTCTTGGACTTCCCAATATGGCGACTATCTTCATTTGCTCAACCCCTTAATAGCGAAAAATGGCTTCTCTAAAGAAATCCGCGATATTCTACCAAAGCAAAGTTGCGAGAAGCTCGCAGGCTTCTGGACCTATATTTACCACACACTGGCTGACTTCTGTCAAGTTCTTGACCAAGCTAAAAAGTCTTGCGCGTGGACCCAGGTTGAAAGTAGAATTGCATCCGGTGTTTTCTTACCCCAGGTCCAATCGGTAGTGTGGGAGCCCTGATTCCCATTCTGAACTGACCGCATATATTCTGCCCTGCTCTGAAGGCCCGGAGCGCAACTGTCCAATTTGGTCAATCATCCATCTGTGAGCATGCCCTTTCGTTTCCAGAGTACACGGAAGGGAAAGCCGTATCACAAACAGCAGGAGGGAGATGCCCATGCCGGTAAAGATTTTGCTTAGCGAAGACGAGATGCCCCGCCAATGGTACAACATCGCGGCGGACATGCCGAACCCCATGCAGCCCCCTTTGCATCCGGGCACCGGTCAGCCTCTTGGTCCTCAGGACCTGGCCCCTGTTTTCCCTATGAATCTTATCGAGCAGGAAGTGAGCCAGGAGAGATGGATCGACATCCCGAATGAAGTCGTGGAAAAGCTGCTGATATGGCGCCCCACTCCTCTGTATCGTGCAGTCCATTTGGAGAAATTCCTAAACTGCCCGGTAAAGATTTACTACAAGAACGAAGGTGTTAGCCCGGCCGGGAGTCACAAGCCCAACACAGCGATACCCCAGGCCTATTACAACAAAGTTTTCGGCATCAAGAGAATTGCCACTGAGACAGGCGCCGGGCAATGGGGAAGCGCTTTGGCTTTTGCTTGTAATCAATTCGGGCTCGAAGCGAAAGTCTATATGGTCCGGGTAAGTTATGAGCAGAAGCCTTATCGCCGCCTCATGATGAACACATGGGGAGCAACCTGTATTCCCAGCCCCAGCACCGAAACAGAGGCTGGCCGCAAGATTCTTGCCCAGGACCCCAATTCTCCGGGCAGTCTCGGTATTGCAATCAGCGAGGCAGTGGAAGACGCTGTGACCAGTGAAGCCCAGGGCCGCCCGCCTACGCGCTACTCCCTGGGGAGCGTGTTGAACCACGTGCTTCTTCACCAGACGATAATCGGTCAGGAAGCTCAAAAACAGCTTGCCAAGGCCGGGGACTACCCGGATATCGTTATAGGCTGCGCAGGGGGTGGGAGCAACTTCGCAGGCTGCGCCTTCCCGTTCCTGCGAGACAAGATTGCGGGGAAACAGATCCAGATCATCGCTGTCGAACCAACCTCTTGCCCCACCATGACCAAAGGCCCGTTTGCTTACGACTTCGGCGACACAGTTCAGATGACCCCGTTGCTCCCCATGCACACGCTGGGGCATTCATTTGTGCCGGCCCCTATTCACGCGGGGGGGTTGCGTTACCACGGCATGGCCCCTCTGGTCAGCCAATTAGTCATGGACGGTCTCATCGAACCGCGAGCCGTGCATCAGTTGGAAACTTTCAGCGCAGGGGTAACCTGGGCCAGGACGGAAGGCTTTATAAGCGCACCCGAGACCAATCACGCTCTGGCGGCTGTCATACAAGAGGCAAAGAAAGCCAAGGAAGAAGGAAAACAAAAGACCATCCTTGTTAATTGGAGCGGTCATGGCCTCGTGGACCTCGCTGCGTACGACGCGTATTTCCAAGGAAAGCTCTTTGACTACGAACTCCCGATGGAAGAGATCCAAGAGGCTCTCAAGGCCCTGGAAGGGTTTCCAAAGCCAAAGATCTGATTGCCATATTTGAAGATCGCTCAGCTCGCTGCGGGGTGGACTCTGGTACCGCCCCGCAGCTTGTTGTACATCTTGCCTCATTGCCGAGAATAAAGTCAGTTTGGCCTCGAAATCCGCACACCCGGAAGGCTGGCGTTTCGACCACGGCTGAGATTTGTCATTGCGTGGGCCCTAGCCCGAGGCAATCTTCATTGGAGTGATAGGCGTCTCGCCTGTCCTAAAATGACGGGCAAGATGCCCGTCCCACCGGAGAAGAGATTGCTTTCCCGCGAAACGCGGGATTTCACTGCTCGCGGTGACACGGTGGGACATGGCAGTCGCCAAGAATCCTGTATTTGGTTCTCGCCTTCTCCGAATCGCTCGGCCCCTTTCCGGGCTTATCTTTACCCGCATCAACAATTCTGCTAATATTCGCGCACAGAATAACTATTCCAACCCGATTCGATAATTAGGGCGACGCTGGAGGTCGCATGAAAACTCCTTCTTCCAATCCTCCTTATGAAGAAAAACAGATTCGTTGTCCTAAGTTGGGTGGGCCGGTGAATTTCGAATTCTGTCGTGTGGAGGGGCGTGAACTCCCCTGCGGACGCGCTGTTGCCTGCTGGGGCCACTACTTTGACGTGGAAGAATACTTTCGCCGCCGGCTAAGCCCCGAAGAATTTGAAAAATGCTTTATTCAGCCGCAGCCTACTAAACTGTGTACTCTGATCGAATTGATAGAAAGGGCCCGCAAGCTTACAGAAGGGGTCGGCAAAGAATGATCTGCATTTATTTAGACCGGAGAAAACTGCTCATACGCTTGGGGAGGCTGTACGAGACCAATTAAGCCCCGAAAAGCTTGACGGCGAAGAGGGGGGCCGCCGGAAACCGCAAACGTGAAGGGGGACGTTTCGAGAGCCTTCCAAGCGTTAGTGTCTTAAGCTCCTGGGTGATATGCGGGCCATGAGTCGAGGAACGTGCCGAATGAACCAGCATCGAGGGCTGCGCCATCGCATAGTGGGTTCTTCTTAACCTCAACCGGCGAGCATTCTGGTATAATAATCGCTGAAAAGTCCTCACCACCTTTACAGAAAGATATCACTACTGTCCGGTTTACTTTGATGTGATATCGGTATGTTAGGGCATTGCATTTTCCACTGTGACCTATGACAGTTTGTGTGGTTAAATCATATCAGTCAGTTACGCACCTAAAGTTAACG
>JBKQMK010000503.1:0-3204 GCA_052146735.1 Desulfomonilaceae bacterium
GCGCCTTCTCTTGCCAGGCGAAGTGCGGTGGCCCGCCCGATTCCCTGGCCTGCTCCCGTCACCAGGGCGACCTTGCCGATAAACCTTCGAGAGATTTCTCTCTGAGCACTTTGAACCGTCATATTTACCTCGATGCGTTTCTGGTGATTATTTGGTATTAGACGGCATCTTTGACAAAATATTCCCGGACAGCCTTCTTGTCGCAGGGCGTCATAGACGCGGCATACCTGGCCTTGAGGTTCCTGATGCGTTCAAGCGATTGGTTCACGCGTGTCTCCGAAATTTCCCCGTCTTTTAATGCGCGGAGTATTCTATCTCTAGCTGAAAATGCCTTATCAGGGTTGTTGCAAATCAGGAGCAGGTCAACTCCTGCGGCAAAGGCATTTAACGCGCATGTATCAGAAGAATAATGGTGTGCCACCGCGCCCATGTCGAGATCGTCTGTGATTACTACTCCGTTGTATGACATTTCTCCTCGAAGTAGGCCGGTTATCACTTGAGGCGACAGAGTCGCAGGCCGATGTGGATCTAAAGCCTGATAAACCACATGGGCGGTCATCATCATTTCGATCTGCGCGGCCACTGCTTTTCGAAACGGGATCAAGTCGTGTCTTTCCAGCGTTTGCAGAAGTCTGTCGTCGACCGGAAGGTCCTTGTGCGAATCCACAGAGGTCCCTCCATGCCCTGGAAAGTGTTTTCCGCAGGGAATGATCCCACCCTGCCGCATGCTTTCCATTACTATCTTGCCCAGGAGCCAGACCGTGTGCGGATCGGGTCCGTATGATCTGTCACCGATCACCGAAGACTTATCAGTCTCATCCTCGCCCAGCACGTCCAGGACCGGCACAAAGTCCAAGTTGAAGCCGACCAGCGCCGTCTCACGAGCGGTAACGCGCGCGAAGTCGCGTACTGCTTCTTCGGGTTCTTGAGAAGTGGCCAACTCCAGTGCAGGTGGAAACGCCAGAAATGGCTCTCGGAGGCGGCGTACTCTTCCGCCTTCCTGGTCCACGCCTATGAAGATGCCTTCTCCCCATTGGGTCCGGGCGTGGCGTTGCAGGTCGTGATTTAGTTGCGCTGTCTGGCTCGGGTCCACGATATTTCTGGAGAAAAGGACCACACCTGAAGGGTTTAGATCGTCGATAAGGCCACGTACTTCCGACGTCAAGGCCGTTCCGTTGAAACCGACGAGGAAGAGATTACCAATTTCCTGTGCATCCATGATTACCTTGAGCAGCGTCTTCTAATTTATGGGTACGGTGCAATCACAAGAGAGTCCGCTGCCTCGACTCCTCAAAAATAGCTGTGGAGCCCTGGCAGGTAGTTGACCCCAAAGTATGTGAACAGCACGGCAGCAAAGCCGACCACGGACAAGACCGCAGTCCTGCCGCCCTGCCATCCTCTTGCGAGCCTGGCGTGGAGAAAGGCCGAATAGACCAACCATGTAATCAGAGACCACGTTTCCTTGGGGTCCCATGACCAGTAAGTGCCCCAGGCATAATCCGCCCATGCAGCGCCTGTTATTATTCCTACCGTAAGCAAAGGAAAACCTATAAGGACCGAGCGGTACACGATCTCATCCAGGATGTCCTTCCGTGGAAGATGTTTGCCGAACGCATCCGATCTTCTGGCCAACAGCAACAGCAGAGCGGCCACAAAGGAGACGGTAAATCCGGCATAGCCCAGAAAGCAGGTGATCACATGAGCGACAAGCCAGTTGGACTGGAGCGCGGGAATCAAAGGCTTGATGCTCGGGTCCAGGAGGGATGTTGAAGCCATGGTCAGGAAGACCAGCGGCATTCCGAGCAGCACAATGATGTCGGCTCCGAATCTTAGCCGCGCAATAATCAGCGCCAAAGCCATTGTCCACGCAAAAAAGACCAGGGACTCATATAAATTGGACAACGGCGCATGCCCTACGCCGATCTGATAAGACTCAACCCACCTCAGACCAATGCTCGCAGTGTGCACGGCGAAAACCAGGATGAACAGACCTAATGGCGCCGTCCGGATCCGGGTTGCAAGAGAGCCCGACATATAGACCACCAGGTAACAGACCCCGGCAGCCAGATAACCAAAAGTTACGTAGGTGTTTAGATCAGTGCTGGTCATTTTATCGTCCAGAAAAGTCTTCCGATGTCCCTCTTTCCAAGGAATGGTTCACCGCGGAGATCGCGGAGAGCGCAGAGGAATCTGTATTTTCACCATTTCTCTTAAATGCGGTAATAGTGCATTTGCGTCCGTGACAGCGAAGATAATGCCAGCCAGACTGCATACCCCGGGGCCTATGTGATGCCGTGCAAGCCATGTTTCCTCTCTGCGTTCTCGGCGCATCCCGCGTCCCGCGGGACGGTGAATCCTAATTGCCCGCCGAACGCTTGACTCTTGAGTCGCTCAATCCAGCTCTTGAGTGTCGGACTTTAAGCTGTCGATGATTCTTTTCTTCACTCCTTCACGAAATTCACGACGCATCCTACGACTGCTCCCGGAGACCTTTATTTCAGCCACGGTTTCCGTGCTCTTTATCCGGATTGCCACGCGACGCTGGTTGGTGAACAGTGTTAGGAAGAGCCCGGCAATCAACATGATGCACCCTACCCACACCAAAGTGCTCCCCGGATCGTAGCCGATTTGGAGTCCTGTGGCGTAAAGCGGGACGTAATCGAGGAAGCGGATTTCTGCGTCTCCCACCTTGACAGGGCCTGTGTCGTTGCGAAATAACTTGATATTCTTGGGTTCAGTTCCCGGAGATTCCGCGGTTATCTCCACACCGGCTCCCCGTTTGGTTGTACCTGGATCAAGACCGAGTAGCTGAATTTCGTAATCGCTTCCGGGTATTCGAGCCTTGGAATGCGGCTGAACGACAAGATCCTCGGCCTTTCCATTAGGATCAACCACGCCAAGCTTGACTTCCTTTATCCCCAGCGCACGATAATCGGACTGATAGAGCGAAATGCCCCGGTATGTCAATGGATGGTTGACTATAATGGAGTCTTTCAGCACCTCGCGGCCGCCTTCCAACAGCCGAACATCACTTCGAAATTCCTTGGGCTCGCCGGTCGGATAACGTGTCAGCGCAAAGTTGTCAACCGCTATCTGGAAGGGGAGAGAGCGTTTAACGTCGGACGGGGTCACGGTGAACTCGGACCCGATCTCTCCTTCTTTGATCAGGATATGGCCTTTCACACCGTAAAAGAGTCCGATCAC
>JBKQMK010000504.1:0-18837 GCA_052146735.1 Desulfomonilaceae bacterium
TGCACATTACCGCATCCGTCTTCATCAACGATGATGAATCAGGCCTGCACCAGGACTACGAGAAATGGCTCGAAGAATTGGCCCCACACGAGCCGATTAATCGGTATCTGCACAATCGGACCGGCGAGGACAACGGTGACGCTCACCTGAAAAGACAGGTCATGGGCCGTGAGGTCGTGGTTGCCATAACCGGGGGAAAACTCGACTTTGGGCCCTGGGAACAAATCTTTTATGGCGAGTTTGACGGTCGCCGGAGAAAGCGCGTACTGGTAAAGATCATCGGAGAGTGACCGCAGAGTTGTGCCGAGCCGCTCTCTAAAATACTTTCTGAATCGAATTCCGCTGCTGAGGACGGCGTATTCCCGTCGTTGAAACGCCGGGTTAGTCGCGGGTGCGTCCCTCCGGGATGCGAGCCTCTTTCCGTCCTGAAAAGGCGATGCGTGAATAGTCCCGCGGGACGCGGGATTTCAACCCACGGTAGGAATAGGTCGACGCGAGGACTCACCATTTCACGATACACACAGATTTACTACCACATCGTTTTCTCAACGAAGGAAGGGGCCCCTGTATTGGTCCAGACCGGGCGCGAAGACCTCTTTCGCTATATATGGGGAATCATCCGTGACACAAAGAGCCGCCTGTATCGCATAAACGGGACATTGGACCATGTGCACGTTCTCACCAGTCTCCATCCCACCGTTTCCCTTTCCGACTTCGTGAAGGAGGTCAAGGGCACGTCATCATATTGGATCAAAAAGAACCACATCTTCCCCGATTTCTCCAATTGGCAGGATGGATATGGGGCATTCACCCATTCCTCGCAGGACAAAGACAGGCTGATCGACTACATCAAGCGCCAGGAAGAACACCACAGGAGCCTATCTTTTGACGATGAGTTGAGAGTTTTGCTCATTGAAGCGGGTGTCGAATTTGATGAAAGGTACTTGATGCCGGGAGGATCATGATTGGTCGACTTATTCCAAGTTGTTTTTTGAGATTTGTATGGTGGCCCCTTTCCGCGGGTTGAAACCCACGGCTATTCACGCTATGCCCCTTCGGGGCAAGCCGCCTTACAGTCCCCTCTCCCTTCGGGAGGGGTGCAGCTATTTCTTCTCAGGAACGGCTGAAGTAAAAACAGAGAGATAGGAGTTGGGAGGTATCGGATTCCGGTCGCCGGACCGTGTACATAGCGTTTGCGGAGCAATGTGTCCGATAGGAGGACTGGAGATGGGTCAAGAAGTGGCGGCACGCGCAAGCACTGGACATCCGAGTAGGGGGCGAACGCTCGGCCTCAGCACGCATGCAGCCAGCCGTTCGCGGCCGGGCCACGCAACCGTTCCAGAGGCCGGAACCTCCTACGATGGTTAGGCGACCGCGGTCGCTTCGATTTCGATCATCAGGTCCGGATGAAAAAGACCTGCTACCACGAGTAATGTTGAAGACGGTTTGCAGCCAGCCGCTGCCAGCCGCGGACCAAACGCCGGACCGGCCTTCAACAACGCAGCTATGTCCGTCGTGTAATAATTCAGCCGCACGACGTTGGCCAACGAAAGGCCTGCCTGCTTCAGGACGGTTTCGAGGTTGTCCAAAGACAGGCTCACTTGTTTGGCCATATCCCGCCCATGCATCGGGTTTCCACTCGCATCCACAGATGTTTGGCCAGAGCAGTAGACAACACGTTGTCCCCCTTTAACCTCGATGGCCTGAGAAAAGCCAAATTGATCCTGCCAGGCCCAGGGATTGACTGCTTTTGTTTCCGTCATGTTGTGCTCCTTGTCTAGGTAAATGGCCGCGTGATTGCGGCACCCGCCTCATCCTCGCTGCCGAACGATCATTAGATTGATCCGCATAAGATGCAGCGTTTTGGTTTCCTGTCCGCATAACATGCCATTCGAGCGATTGCTAGAGGCGCGCCAATACCTTTATATCCCGTTGATTTCGTTCTGTACATCGGTTTACCATGGCATCTTATGCGGATCGGCATAACAACCTCCCTGGATTACCTCAGAGCCCGTCAACCGGGCTGCGGACCTCGTGGACACCTCGCTTTAGACCAACGAATGCCTGAATGTGTGCCAGCCTGCCCGTTTTGTCAATCCTGCATTCGGTCAGCACCTGCGATAGCCGCCAGAGGTGAAGAACATGGTAACGGCCCGCGGTGATTGCCCGATCTCTGACACAATATGGTTGCGCCTGACCTGGGAGAAAGGCACAGAAAACACAACCATCTGCGATCTCTGCGCCCTCCGCGGTGAAGATTGCTATCTTCGGACCGTGGACATGGCGTTTGCGGAGCAATGTATCCGATAGGAGGACCGAATATGGGTCAAGAAGTAGCGGCACCCGCAAGCACTGGACATTCGAGTAGCGGGCAAACGCGCGGCTCCCGTCCTTTAGTCCTTGTACGCCTTGACTCGCTTGAACCATTGGTCGACCACCTTTAGCTCATTCTCAAGCGTGCTGACTTCGGGTGCGACGTAGTTCACCATGTTGCTCTTGTCGTGACGGCTCGCCCATTGCGAAACCCTACTGTAGCTGGCAGCGAACTCTCTCTCGTCGTCGACCGTAAAGCGGACGAGGATTTTCACCATATTCGGGCGAACCTCCAGCCCTCCCTCGGCCAGAATAGGTCCTACTATTACCTGGCTGAATATGCGCTCCCACGTTTCTGACAGATTGCCCGCCCATGTGGCCACCTCTTTTTCGTAGGTTGCCTCGTCCCAGTCATTGCATTCTCTACCGATGCGAGCTAGATCGTTGCGTAGCTCTCCAAGGCGCTCAGGAACGTCCTTTGCTTTCCAAGGGAATTTGGTACTACATGTCCCCGGCTGTTTTTCTCCGCCACGTTCTCTCCTTACCGACCGCTCGCCTACGGAGACCCCTCGGCCATTGGCCTCTCGTTTGAGGTCGGCGACGAACGAGACATCATGGGTGAATATCACGATCTGGCGAGTTTGGGCCAATGACGCTAGGCGCTCAGCCACTAGCCCGCGACGGATGTGGTCAAGGGAGCTGACAGGATCGTCCAGAATGAGTGCAGACTTTGAAGCGTCGAGATGTGCTTCTGTCAAAAAAGCGGCAAGGCCCAGGGCAGTGCGCTCGCCTTCGCTGAAAACGCGCGGCGGCGTGACGTTCTGGCGCGCCCCGACGAGCTTGGGCTGATGAAGCACCGCTCCTTTGTCGCCGCGCGTTTTCGCGATCGTCACGCGCTCTAATTGGAGGCGATCCGTTTCGCGAGTGAAGGAATCCCGGACTACTTCCGTGACGTGGTCCTCGGAGAACTCCAGGATCTTCTTTGTGATCGGTCCGGTCGCGGCGGCGTTCTTGATCGCCTCGAGGGCTTCGCGCTTCTTCAAGCGTGCAATCTCAGCCCCGATGAGTGCGCGCTGGTCCTTGGCCTTCTGGAGAAGCTCAAGCTCCTTCGTCGTGACCGTGATGGTGACAAGCCGCTTCCTAATGGTTTCCGGGTCCGAGAGAACTTCGGCCGCGGTCCTGGATGCCGCCGCGGCTAGCTCGAGCCGAGCCGAAGTCTCCGCCGGGGAGATAGCAGAACGAGGGAAATCCGTGGTGCTCGAAAGCGCATTGACAATGCTCGCCCGTGTCGTTTCGTAAGCAGCGAGAAGCATCCGCATTTCGCGTACGAGCTCCGTGTGTTCGTCCTCCAGGTCGATCAGATTCGTTTCAATAGCTTCAGGTACCGTGCGGAGATTAGCGAGGGCGTCTGCTCGTTTGTTCCACTGAGCACGAGCACCGCGGAGCCGCAACTGTGTGTCGTCCTGGACGAAGTGTTCGAAGCGGGATAGACGTTCGCAGGCTTCTTGCAGAAGAGGTTGCTGGCAGAGCACGCACCTAGCATCGTCGGTGACGACCGGGAACGAGTGACCGGGATACGCCTCTGTTTCCGAAAAGCGCCGCGCTGACTCCCACATCTCCTTCCACGGCGATGTTCCTACGCCGAGCAGCGGCTCTGATTGAAAAGACTTTGCGAGAAGCTCTGTCGCTTCTTCAAGCGCCTTCAACTGCTCTCGTTCATCCTGAAGAGTCGCAATGGCATCGTCCCCCAGCGCGTGGTTAAGGTCCTCGAGGTGGCTTCGTAGCGCGTCTAACTTGCTGGCGTATCTGGATAGCTTTTGCCTCTCTTTGGTTGTGTCAGCGGTGTGTAGGCGGGCTTCTTCGTGCTTGAGGTCGTCGATCGTTTCGGTCGACGGGCGTGGTTTGCTCACGATCAAGTCAAGAGTCTCCAGCGAAGAGGCCCCTGAGAGCTGCTCCAGATACTTACCAATCTCGGTTCCCCTAACGTCCTGTTCAATCCCGGGTAAGGACCTTGCCAGCTTCGCGTTTTCTTCCAGCTTAGCTTCGACGCGGGTTCTGATGGCGACACACGCTTGGACGAGGCCCTCCATGACAAAGAGGGCTGAAGGCCGATACGGGAAATCCGATTCTGTTGCGATGTAAGCTTCTCCGCACTCCTCGTCGTAGAACAGCATTCGCTGGAGCTCTGGCCGGGACGATTCGGGCCAAGTGAGTGGCACTTCGTCGTCGCCCACCCTCACGGTGACTAAAGCCTTCGGCTTCTCTGACTTAGTTTCGCGGAAAACATCCGAGAGGACCTCCTCTTGAGACCGCGACCGAGCAATGCGTTTCAGGAGGCGGGCGTAGCCTGATTTCCCGCTCGCGTTATGGCCGTAGACTATGGTGAAGCCGGTGTCCTCAAACGTAAGCGGTTTGTCCGATGCAAGAGCGTTTACGTGCTGAAGGTCTGCAATCGAGATGAGCCTGACCGGAGGGTCGCCTGCGGCAGGCTGCGGAAGGTGCTCGAAGCCGAACTTGGTGTCCCCGACCTCCCGGGATTCCAGCAGAGCGTCCACTAACCGGTCGTAGTCAGCATCCGAAAGTACGTCCCCGATGGCTACTCGTCTGAGGATGGCTCTTTGCCATCTGGGCCGTGAATCGCTCCAATCAACGATTTGTTCTTCAAGAGACATGTGATTGCCCTCCATCGTGGGGCTCGCAATGGTGGCTGTGCGTCCTGCCGAGGCAGAATTGCCCCACCACCGATTTCTCTTCTGCCTAACGCTCGAGCTAAGCGGCCGCTCCGCGAGCTACGCGTGCGCGAGTGGGCTGCAGCAAGTAGTCAGGTTCCGGTAGGAACATTGTCGCGGTCTTTCTCGAAGAAAGCAGGGAGACACAGTAGGGCCGCGATGCCGATAAACAACCAAATCATCCAGGTAACAAACGGGTCAGGAGTCATTGGACCTGGCCCGCCCGGATTCGCAATGTTTCCAAGCTCGATTGCTAGAGCGGTTATCTGCTTGCGAAGGACTGAAACCAATCCGGCTGCTGTACCGACTTCACTGAGACTGACACCCACGAGACCACCGAAAGTGGCGACGATTGCTTTGCTCGGAAGTAGGAGCGACGCAGTAGTACCCAGAAACAGTGACCAAAGGATGACGGAAAGGGCGATCCCCGGTTGGTATGAGCCGATCATCCATCCGAGCCCGTAAATCGAGGCTGCACTTATTGCAAGAAGCATGACGATGCACGTCACCCAAACGACCCTTCGAAGAATGCGCTGGTTCTGTGGCGCGAGCAGGTAGTCACGCAACATGGGAAAAAGCTTGGTGACCGCAGGGGCGATTACACCAACTGCTGACGCTGCAATGTAGAATGGATCGATCATGGTGTTTCCTCAGGGCGTGGGCGCTGTGATTCGAGAGCCTAACCCATGTTCAGTTGGTTTCCGCATAACACACTCCGCTTTGTTCCTCACGCCGTTGCCTCCCGGTGTAGAACATAAGTGCGGATCATGCTGGTTCCCACGTTCTTTGAGGCTCAAAAGCTCGTGGACCATTCGGATGTCGTACCCTGTATTGAGCAAGTGCGTGGCAAAGAATTGGTGGAGGGTATGAGGTCGCCCGCGGGCAACCGATAAGCGGTCAGATCGCCCCCCATATTGTGCGGAATTAAATGTGACTGTACCCGCCTCTTCCATGAATTTCCCCTCCCTACCGATACAAACCGGCTGAGCTCCCGAGGCGTAAAAGAACCTGATTATAGCTGTGTCAGAGCATATTCCCCTGTGGTGGCCCTGTCAAGGACTATCGGCGGCGGGTACTGTCCTAATTTGAATTCTGAATTATTTTCTTAACAAACCCAGGATGCCCCCATGTAGCACCTTTCCTGCAAAAAATATGGCCGTCGCGAATCTTTTCTTCTTTATGTGCGTCTAATATAGCAAGCAAGCAGGGAGGAATAGCATCCACTCTTTTTCAGCCAGTTGATCCTTCTCTTGCCGACCATACACCAGATTAGGAGAAGGATCATGAAGATATTAAAACAGGGATTTATCGTTCTAGTGGCGCTGTCATTCCTCGGAGCAGTCTCAATGGGTGGGGCTCAAACAGGGACCACTGTCAATAGCTCTGATAGCAATTCGAGTGATAGGAGCAAGCTCAAGAGCACGAGCAATTCTGCTTCGAGCGACAAGTCCACCACTATTAACAGCACTAAGAGCAACACCTTTAAAGGGAAAGGGAAAACTCCCACAACCGACTCCATTAATTTGAACTCCTCTAGAAGCAATTAGGAGCGGTGTCTATCGAGGGCAAGACCCCAATACAAAGGTGAATCCTAGAACTCTCCCAAGCAAACCGGTATCGCAGTGACCAGGTCTCACCTACTTGGCCGCGTGGATCGGTTGGTTAAGAGAATCATTCCGGTTTGGGGTAGTGTCCTGATTTAGTCCACTGGGCGTCAATCCGGCGAACCTCGGATCGGAGTCCGGGGTAGAGACCAGCCATGGCGGCACAAATTAGGACACTACCCGGCAGGGGTCAACGGTGATTGCCTTGTGATGGCAGCCAGTTGTCACCCTCCCCCTAATCCCCCCGTCGCGGGAGGGCATGAGGAAACCCTCGCCCCTGGCGGGAGGGCAGGGTGAGGAGGGTCTCGCCGGATCAAAATCCCCCCTGGCCCCCCTTTAGCAAAGTGGGGGAACAAACCATTAAGTTAACGCCTGTGCCGGGAGAGGGCAGGGTGAGGTAACATTCATGCTGCGATTGCGCCCGTTTCACGGGTTCTGACACAGTTTCAACTTGCCGCCAATTCCCTCGCTACAAATCGGAGATGATCCGCCTCCGGCTCTGCTTCGATTGTAGCGCCCGGATGGAATTTCCCCCCGAGAATATCCAGCGCCAGAGGATTCTCGATGAGACGCTGAATAGCACGCTTGAGCGGCCGCGCGCCGTACGCGGGATCGTACCCTTCGGCTGCGAGCATATCTCTTGCCCGCGGATCAAGGACCAGGGTGAGCTTGTTGTCGGCCAGCCGCTTGTTGAGCCGCTGCATCTGAATGTCCACTATTTGCTTGATCTGCTCTCTGTCCAGAGCATGAAAGATGATCACATCGTCCAACCGGTTCAAGAATTCCGGTTTGAAGTGCATCCTGAGCGCGTCCATGACACTCCGGCGCATCTTCTCTTCATCTTTTCCCGCAAAGTCCCGGATCTCCACGGAGCCGATGTTCGAGGTCATGATAATTATGCAGTTCTTGAAATCGACAGTGCGCCCCTTGCCGTCGGTAAGCCGCCCGTCATCGAGTATTTGCAGCAGAGCGTTAAAAACTTCGGGATGGGCTTTTTCAATTTCGTCGAAGAGGACCACTGAATAAGGGCGCCTTCGAACAGCCTCCGTCAGGTATCCCCCCTCCTCATAGCCGACGTATCCCGGAGGAGCCCCGATAAGTCGGGCCACCGAATGCCTTTCCATGTACTCGGACATGTCGATCCGCACCATTGCTTGTTCATCATCGAAGAGGAATTCCGCAAGGGCTCGCGCGAGTTCGGTCTTGCCGACTCCGGTGGGCCCCATGAAGATGAACGAACCGATCGGCCGATTCGGGTCCTGTAAGCCCGATCGCGCACGGCGCACAGCATTCGCAACCGCGACTATGGCTTCGCGCTGACCGATCACACGCTGGCCAATTCTTTCCTCAATCCTGAGCAGTTTGTCGACTTCGCCTTCCAGCATTCTGGAGACGGGGATACCGGTCCACTTTGCCACTACCTCGGCTATATCTTCCGGCCCCACTTCCTCCTTCAAAAGGCCACCTTCCTGCTGGATGCGAGCAAGGTCCTCATTTTTGGCTTTAATGTCATTTTCCAACGAAATGAGCATGCCGTATTTGAGTTCAGCGGCTTTGCTCAGGTCGCCTTCCCGTTCTGCTTTGGTCGCTTCGGTCTTGGCACGTTCGTACCTTTCCTTCAGTTCCCTTATCGCTGTTATGATTGCTTTTTCCTTGTGCCACTGCGTCTTGAGCAGGTCCGATTGGGACGTCAAGCGCTCGATTTCAGTACGCACCTTCTGGAGTCGTTCTTTGCTGGTCGGGTCGGATTCCTTGTTAAGGGCCTGCTGCTCAATTTGAA
This sequence comes from Desulfomonilaceae bacterium, assembly GCA_052146735.1. GTDB lineage: Bacteria > Desulfobacterota > Desulfomonilia > Desulfomonilales > Desulfomonilaceae > CAWBBA01. The sequence goes on from JBKQMK010000504.1 coordinate 8,427, forward strand.
GCTGGATAATTCGCCGGTCAATCTCGTCGATTTCCGTAGGCATCGAGTCTATTTCAATTCTGAGCTTGGACGACGCCTCGTCTATGAGGTCGATGGCCTTATCCGGCAGGAAGCGGTCAGTGATGTACCTATGAGATAAGGTGACCGCGGCTATTATTGCCGCATCCTGAATCCTGACACCATGATGCACTTCATACCTTTCTTTGAGACCTCTAAGGATCGAAATGGAGTCCTCTACAGAAGGTTCGGCCACGTAAATCGGTTGAAATCGGCGTTCGAACGCGGCATCCTTTTCAATGTGCTTCCTGTACTCGTTGATCGTTGTAGCGCCGACGCATCGAAGCTCACCGCGGGCAAGAGCGGGTTTGAGCATGTTGGACGCGTCAACTGCCCCTTCGGCCGCTCCGGCCCCGACCAGCGTGTGCATTTCATCGATAAAGAGAATGATTTCGCCCGCGGACCCGGTAACCTCTTTGAGCACGGCTTTGAGTCGATCCTCAAACTCTCCGCGATACTTCGCGCCGGCCACAAGCTGTCCAATGTCCAGCCCCAACACTCGCTTTCCTTTGAGTGTTTCAGGAATGTCACCCGACACGATTCTTCCGGCCAATCCTTCCACAATGGCAGTCTTACCGACTCCTGGGTCCCCTATGAGGACCGGGTTATTTTTGGTCCTTCGCGAGAGAACTTGGATGATTCGCCTGATCTCGTCGTCACGGCCAATGACCGGGTCGAGCTTCCCTTTGCGTGCGAGCTCGGTGAGATCGCGGGTGAAGCGCTTCAGGGCCTGATATTTTTCCTCAGGGGCTTGGTCTGTGACTCTCTGGGTGCCCCGAATGTCGGTTAAGACCTTGTAGATCTTGTCTCTGGTCACTCCGCGGCCGGTGAGAATTCTTGAGGACGCGGTTCCCGAAACCTCGGAAAGAGCTATAAGTAGATGCTCCACGGAGACATATTCATCCTTGAGCTGCTCCATTTCTTTGAACGCGGCTTCAAGGACTGCTCTGAGTCGGTCGGAATAGTACCTCTCAGCCGCGGCCCCGGTCTGCTGAGGCAAGCCTTCCGCCGCGCGAAGAGCTTCGCTACGGATGCGGTCCGGATCGGCGCCCAACTTCTTGAGGATTTCAACGCAGATGCCTTCGTCGTCAGAAAGCAGTGCCAGCAGCAGGTGCTCGGTTTCCACCTGAGGATTCCCGCGGGTGGCTGCGGTATTCTGTGCCAGCTCCAGTGCTTCCTGTGATTTGAGTGTGAATTTTTCCGTGCGCATGTGAGACTCCTACCGAATCGAACTTTCAGAGGGTCGTCCAGCGGAAAGAAGCCCCCTGAGACTGGTTGAGGCGGATTTGGCAAGGTCCAGTAGTCGCCCTATCCGTACGCAGGGCATGGGCCGGCTGAACGACAAGCTTTACCAGTCAGGTAAATCATGTTGGCGGCCGTGTCAATCGTCGCGTGCACAATAGACCAGGATGCATCAGCCTCTTCTTGTTGATCATTGACACCCGAGCCTCTCAACGCTTAAGATAATTTATCCGAGGGTTTGCTAGGACTTACCCTGGACGAGGCTGTTCAGAATAGCATCACTAGGTGGGCTTAAATCCGGGTTTCGAGACCAGAGGCTTACAGCCGTTGGGCTATTCTCTGAACCCGCCTGATGGCTATAGTGAAACGCTAGGCGATTGGCGCCAAGATCATCCTCCCCTAGCCCCTCCCGTCAAGGGAGTCCCGCGAAACGCGGGATCGCTCCTGGCCGGAGAGGGACGGGTGAAGGGGGATGTTCACAAATATTTTCACCCGCGACACTCAATGCGCGGCGCTATAAGTCAGGTTTTCCTGTAGAACGTAGCCCCCACGGGGCAAGCTGTTCGTTCTATCTTCGCGGTTGGGGGGAACGGAGTGTGCCCCCTTGCCGTACGACCAATTCAATCCCCTCGATGGCGACTCAACACTGGCCACCAGGGGTTCGGTCCTGATCATCGATGATGATGCTGCCACTCTTGGGGTTCTCAAAGACCTGTTGTCGATCAACGGCTTCTCGGTGTTAACAGCGGGGGAGGGCGGGGAAGGCATAGAGATCTTCAAGCAAAGGTCTCCTGACCTGGTTGTGACGGACATCCACATGCCTCAAATCGACGGCTTGGAGGTCCTCGGCATCATAAGGGAGATGGACGGCACGGTGCCCGTTGTGGTCGTCACAGGGCACGGCGATCTTGAAAATGCCGTGCGGGCCCTGCGACGCGGGGCTCATGATTTTCTGCTCAAGCCGGTCAATGCAGAGATACTTTCGAATACGGTTCAAAAGGGGATTGAACATTGCAGGCTTCGGCGCTTCGAGCGAGACTACAGAAATTTGCTGGAAGAAGAGGTAGAGAAGAGGACCACGGAGTTGGGCAGAACCAACGAATTCTTGAAAGGAATTCTGGATAGCTCCACGGGAGTTTCCATCGTCTTGACTGATTTCGACCACAACGTGCTCTTCTGGAACACCGGCGCTCAGAACATTTTTGGCTATGCGGCCGAAGAAATGATCGGGTCGTCTGTTTTCAAGCTCTGTGGGACAGATAACGTGGGGATGGAAGCGATTGAAAGCCTGCAACGCATCATGCAAATCAAGGCGGGTACCGTACAGGGGAAAATCAAGCATGTGTCCAAGGATGGCCAAGCGCTAACCATTTCTATGGCTGTTTCTCCAATGCTGGACGCTTCCGGGAACATACGCGGCATCCTCGGGCTTGGCCAGGACGTGACTGAAGAGGTTCGCCTGCACGACGAGTTGGTGAAGTCATATCAGCGCATCCGAAGACTTCAGGGTGCCTCCATATTTGCCCTCGCCAAGCTCGCCGAATCTCGGGACGGAGAAACGGCTTTTCATCTCTCGCGGCTTCAAGCTTATTGCAGGATTCTGTGCGACCAAATTTCCGCGCGCACACGCTACAAAGAGTTCATGACTCAACAGTTCACCGAAGACCTTGTCCAGTGCTCTGTGCTACATGACATAGGCAAAGTGGGGATACCTGATTCCATCTTGTTCAACTCCAAGAAGTTCGGGATCGACGAGTTCGAGGTCATGAAGCGGCACTCCGTCTATGGTGGGGCTGCCCTGGAGGAGGCCGCCCATGAGGCGGGGGATAAGGAGAGCTATCTGTTTCTGGCTAAGGACGTGGCTTATTACCACCATGAGCGATGGGACGGGAGCGGATATCCGTTTGGGCTGAAGGGGGAAGAGATACCATTGTCTGCTCGCATCGTCGCGGTGGCAGACGTTTATGACGCCCTAACCACCGAGCGTCGCTACAAAAGGTCCTACTCGCATGAAGAGGCCCTAGACCTCATCGTTCAGGAGAAGAGCAAGCAATTCGACCCGGAACTCGTCGAGACGTTCCTTGAAGTGGAAACCCAATTCAAGGCTATCCGGGACAAGATCCCGAGAGGCAACCGTCACCCCCAATCGCGATAACCGCTCAAGTATCTTCACTGAGCCTCTGCAGACGTCACTCGATCATCAGCCGCAGCGAAAAAAGAGTTGTATATTTTCCTGATGGATCCGGTGATCCGGAAATAGTCGTTGAGAAGGCGGTCCTCACCCCGATCTCCGTATCCCAGCCTCCATGCCAGGCCCTTCAGTTTGTCCCCTCCCAGCGGCAGTCGGTCGACACTGCGATGTTCCATAATGCGGAGGCGGTCTTCCAAACTGATCAGGAATCGATAACTCGAGTCGAGTGTACGAAACGATCCCTCGTCAAGCAATTCCGCGCTGTGCAAAGCTGCAAGGGCCTCGAGAGTGTTGTTGCGGATTATATCGGGCCTACGTGCCGCATGCTTGAGAATATTCGCCTGGACAAAAAACTCCACATCGACCAATCCGCCGTGTCCCGTCTTCAAGTCCACGTGCAAGTCGTCTTCCAAGGCTAGTTCGCTTTCCATCCTTCTTCGCAATTTGGCTATTTCCCGCACTCCCTCGTCCGAAAGCTCAGTCCTGACTATGCAATCTCGAACTATCTGTGCAGCCTCCGCGATAAGGCGCGGCTGGCCGGTCACGGGGCGTGCTTTAATCAAAGCTTGCTTTTCCCAAAGCTGGGAGGTGCTCCTGTGGTAGTCCCTAAAGGAGGAAAGAGAAGAAACCAGGGGACCTTTGTTTCCCGACGGTCTCAACCTGGCATCAATGGCAAAGACGGTCCCTTCTGATGTTGGAACACTGAGAATAGATATTATTCGGTTTGCCAGCCGAGTAAACCACTCGTGGCTCGAGAACCGGCCTATCTGCTCTGAAGGGGGGTCGTAGATGAATATGACGTCCAGATCGGAGAGGTATGTCATCTCCATCCCGCCGAGTTTTCCCATACCCAAGATCACGAACGGCAGTGTTTCGAAGAAATCGAAAGTGCCGAACTTTCTACCCATCTCCTTCAAAGCGATTTCCACCGCTCCCTGCAGGCAGACTTCGGCCAAGTCCGTGACAAGCTTTCGGGCTACGGTGGATTCAATGTCGTCGGAAAGGTGCCTCACGCCTATCACGAGCATTTCGTCATTCTTGAATATCCTCAGCACATCAAGTTCAGACTCCAGGTCTGAGCAGTACGCGAGCCTCTCGGCCAATTCTGTTTCCAGCGACTCTTTCTCTTTTGGATAATCCTGCGCTCCACGGGCTATGAGAGAATCGATCGATTGGGGGTGCCGAATCAGAAGATCGGTAAAGAACCTGCTTTCTCCCAGGATCTTTACAATAAATTTGATCGTCGGTGGGTTCTCGAGCAAAGTTGCAAAGTACGTCGTGTGGAAATGCAGCGAGTCGATGTAGCTGTCGAGCGCAATGAGCGTCCTGCCGGGTTCGGGCGCTTTGAGCAGCTCTTCTAGAAAGAGTGGCGCCAGGCGCTCCAAGAGATGACGCCCTTTCTCGGATTCAATTTTGCTGTCGGAAGGAGTTACGAGATTTTTCAAAACCGGATATGAGGCCGCCGGATCGTCAAAGCCCAACTCCGCGAGAACAGCCACAGCGCGTTTTTCGTTGTCAACAGCCTCTATAAGTCTTTTTACCGCAGGGGAAACCTGTGTGCCGACATCATCTTCAGAGCGGAATAGACTGGAGAACAGTTCTTCCACCGCCTTCCGCCCTCGTTCCAGGTCCAAGAGAAATGTCTTGAGAGCATCTTTTCTGTAGCCCAGTCTCCTAGCCAGTTCTTCCTGTTCATCAACGGTTCTGGGCAGTTCATGGGTTTGAAGCTGATGATTTATTTGAATGCAATGCTCGATTCGACGGAAGAACAGGTATGCCTCACGCAGTTTTTCCATCGTTACTTTGTCGAGGAGTCCGGCCTCACGAAGAAGGCTCAGCGCTTCCAGAGTGCCGGCAGATCGCACTCGCGGCGTTTTCCCGCCGTTAATAAGCTGAAGCGCTTGAACAAAGAATTCGATCTCCCGGATTCCTCCTTGGCCCAACTTTATGTTGATCCCCGGCTTTCTTTTTAACTGCGTTTCTATGCGCAGCTTCATCAGTCTCATGTCTTCTAGGGTTGAGTAGTCCAAATGTTTTCGGTAGATGAAGGGTTCCAGCTCTCGAATGAATGTTTTTCCAAGGCTCAGGTCTCCAGCCAGTGGTACTGCCTTCATGAGAGCGGCTCGTTCCCAGGTTCTACCCCATCCCAGGTAGTAATCGAGCGCATTACTTACAGACGGGACTAGTTCTCCCCTTTCTCCCTCCGGCCTCAATCTGAGATCGAGTCGGAATACAAAGCCGTCTTCGGTGGCGTCTGAAAGCGAGTGAGTAACGGATCGCACCAGTGTCTCATAGAAGCGGGCGACGGATCTTGGCTCTGGACCGTCGGTCCTGCCTTCTTCCGGGCCTCTCAGGAAAATCAAATCAACGTCGGAGGAGAAATTCAGCTCACGGCCTGAGATTTTCCCCATTCCAAGAACGACCAATCCCATCTGATCGCCCACATCCGGAGGCGGGCCATGCTTAGCGACCAGCCTCTGCCAGTGAAATTCCAAGGCCACTTGAATGCAGGTCCCGGCCAGGTCAGAAAGTTCCGCCATCACTTCAGGAACAGCGGCCAGCCTCGCCAGGTCCCTCGTTCCTATACGCAGATACTCTTCTTCTTTGTACCAGCGGAGCGCCCGATCCAAGTCCGCGGTCCGAGGGATATCCTTTATTCGGCTGCGCAAGTCACTCTCCATCAGGGGCCGTGTCTTGCGAATCAGGTACCCCTTGCGTTGGAAAAGTGAGTCCAAAAGCACATTGTTCCTGTGCAGAATTGAAAAGAGAAACCTGGAACCAGCGACCGTCGCAAGCAAAGGGGACCTCACAGACGCGTCCGCCAGAAGTTGCTGCATCTCGTCCGAGACGTCCCCTGCCAGAAGGTCCTCAATACGCCCTGACGCTACCCTAAAATTAGGAGTGTCGAGAATTTCTGTGCTTAGTTGTTCTCGTGACGCGGCGGGAAGCCCGGATAGGAAATCCCAGAGCCTCGGGCAATTAGTTTTGATATACAGGAGCGGGGCAGTTTCCATACTTTATTGTGCTGTTGAAAACGGCGATGTCCGGACTTGTCCCAACGTTGTGCGGATCAGGCCTGAAGGGTTTGCGGCAAAGGATCTTCTTCAGATATTATCGGAATACCGCTTCTCGCCACCAATGCGGTGGCCACTCCACAGCCCTGTTGCTTGTTACCTTCGATATCCACTCTCCGGATACCGCACGAGGGACTTCCTTCCTTAAATATGATCAGATCGGGAGCAATTAGCTCCACTACACGGGCTGTCTCCTCACCCCCGCGCAGAAACGACGAGGTCCTATCAGTTCCATTCGTGTCTATTATGCTAGCCTCTCCTCGTAATACAGCAGCGCCGTCACCCCCACAGAACCGGCAGGGCACGCGCGGTATTCCCAACCCGCCAAGGATTTCGGGACAGACGGGCACGAGTACGCCCTTGTTCCGTAGCACCTCCAGCATGGGGTGCGCACGTGAACTTCCATCGTAACGGGTATGTAATCCTGCCAGGCAGGCACTTAGAACTATTCTATTCGCCATGTTGGCTCCAGGTTACTGTGATTGCCAAAAATAATGTCCCAAACTTTAGGATGACCCGGTGGTGACGGGTAGAATTGGTGGGACAGGCATCTTGCCTGTTTCTGAATGACAGGAAAGATGCCTGTCCCACCAATCCGTTTCCAGGGTGGATAAGTGTTCCGGACGTTGGCATTGGACGGGACTTTTGGTCTACTCTACATCATGCTCCACCATCAACGAAAAACTACGGCCTCACCGGTGTCTGGCCGAGGGACGACCTCGCCGATAACCCAGGCGGACATTCCGTCGCTTCCCAGGTTTTCGAGGGCTGCTTCAGTCCGATCCTGGCTGACAATCACCACAAACCCTACACCCATGTTGAAAGTTCGAAACATCTCGAAATCGTCCAGAGACGCATCTCTCTGCATTAAATCGAAAATTGGGGGAATTGGCCAGGAGCCTTTGGCGATGACAACGGCAGACTCCGAGGGCAGAACCCGCGGAATGTTGCCGACAAAACCTCCACCGGTTATGTGGGCCATTCCCGAAACAGGAACCGTTCTGCACAACTGGAGAACCGGTTTGACGTAAATGACCGTCGGGGTGAGCAGCACCTCTCCAAGCGGCTTTCCCAGCTCGGCAAAAATAGTTTCGAGGCGGTATCTCTTGCGTTCCAGCAAGACTTTCCTGACCAGGCTGAACCCATTGCTGTGAAGCCCTGACGAGGCTATCCCAAGAACGGCATCTCCAGGCTTGATCTTTGAGCCGTCCACAACATCCGGATGGTCCACCATACCGACGCAAAAACCGGCCAGATCGTATTCTCCACGGGCGTAAAAATCAGGCATTTCAGCGGTCTCGCCACCTATGAGGGAACAACCGGCCAATTCGCAGCCACGAACAATGCCTGAAATAACCGCTCGAACCGTTTCTGCCTCGATGGACCCCGTAGCGAAATAGTCCAGGAAAAAAAGCGGTTCCGCGCCCATCACGAGAAGATCGTTGACGTTCATGGCTACCAAGTCTATGCCCACCGTGTCATGTATCCCGGTAAGGAACGCTATTTTCAACTTTGTGCCTACACCATCGGTGGCCGAAACCAACACAGGATCCCGGTACCCGCTCCACTTGGGGCGGAACATGGCAGCGAAGCCGCCAATTTTCCCCAAGACTTCCGGTCTGAACGTGGATCTGATGCGCTCCGCGAGCGAACCGATTACTCGGTCGGCCAGTTCCACGTCCACTCCCGCATCTTTATACGTGATCTTCTCATTCATTTGTCACGAAATCTCCATAGTTTGTTATTCTCAGATCCTTGCCGATGTCCGTGGCCACTGCCCGAGCCCTGGCCAGAAGGTTCTCCTGGTCCACGGTGGTGATCCGACCATCTCTGACCACCCACCTGCCGTTCACCATTACATGCCGGACATCAGTGCCCCGCGCGGCGTACGCCAGATGGGATATGGGATCATATAGGGGCGTAAGATGAGGGCGGTTCAGGTTGATTACTATCAGGTCGGCCAGTTTTCCGGGTTCCAGTGAGCCGATCCTATCTTCCATTCCCAGTACCTTTGCACCGTTTGTTGTGGCCATCTGCAGTACGGTGCGAGCATCCAGCGCCTGGGGATCGCCTGTAACGAGCTTGGCCATCAGTGACGCGGAGCGCATCTCCTCGAGCAGGTCCAGATTGTTGTTGCTGGCCGGGCCGTCAGTACCGATGGCCACTGTTATCCCGTGGGCGAGGAGATCTTTGACTGGAGCTGCCCCTGATGCCAGCTTCATGTTGCTCTCCGGACAGTGCACTACTCCCGTAGCGGATTTGGCCAGCAACTCTTGTTCTGCGTCAGAAACATGAACCGCATGAACTGCGACAAAGTCCTGGCCTAAGATACCCAACCTGTGGAGGTGCTCGACTGACCCGACTCCATGCTGCCGCTGGATTTGCTCCACCTCGTGAGCGGTTTCAGAAACGTGACAAAAGAGATGGATACCATGCTCCCGGCTCAAAGTCCTGGCCGTCTGCAAAGTCTCAGCACTACACAGGTACGGCGAGTGACAGAATAACGCCCGCGTGATCAATGAATCGGTAGGGCACTTCGCAAGGAACGTGTCCACTCGTTTTCTCCACGAGCCGGGCACGGGAGTGTCAGGTGTCGGCACATCGAGGATACCCTGGGCCACTACTGCTCTGAGTCCCACATCCAGAGCAGCTTGTGCAGCGTTCTCCATGTGGAAATATCCGTCTGCAAAAGTGGTCACGCCGTTCAGCGCCATTTCCACGGCAGAAAGGCACGTGCCAAGGTAAACGAATTCGGGCCCTGCATGCTTTGCTTCAGAAGGAAAAATATAACTGTTGAGCCACTGGTCCAGGGGCAGATCGTCCGCAACCCCCCTGAGAAGGCTCATGGCAGCATGGGTGTGCGAATTAATAAGACCCGGCATGATCAAACAGTTGGAACAGTCGATTACATTGTCTCGGGGAAGGCTCGAATCATTGGGAACATTGACCTGGAGGAGGCCATTACCGTTGATAATTGTCTTGCCATGCGGCACGACCACAGGTCGGACGGGATCGGCAAGAATGAGGCCGTTCAGAAGTATTGTTTCAGCATTCACCGAGGAAATCTCTTAATATCAGCTTATACTTAGCCTAAGCTCAGTCTTTGTAGTGTCCCAGCGAGTATGGCGGCCAATCGAGGTTGAGCGGCTGCGGCGGTGGCGATCACTTTTTGTATCGACACCGGTTCCATTGCATCGGGAAGATTGACGTTCGTTATCGCCGTAAGAGCGAGCGTCTTGAACCCCACTTGAGAGGCCACTATGACTTCGGGAACCGTGCTCATACCAACAGCATCTGCCCCTAGCATACGGAGCATCCTGGTTTCCGCGCGGGTTTCAAGGCTCGGTCCGGCCACGGCTGCGTAAATCCCTAACTTAACAGGCTCTTTAAAGTCTAGGGCTGCTTCCTCTGCTTTTTCAAGCAACTCCTCGTCGTACGGCCGGCTCATATCAGGGAAGCGGTCACCGAGCCGCTCATCCGTGACGCCCCTCAACGGGTTGTCTCCCAGCAGGTTTATATGGTCAGTCACAATCATCACGTCGCCGGCTTTGAAGTGGGGGTTGAGCCCTCCGGCCGCGCTGTTAACGAACAGGAATCGTGCGCCCAATTCCCGCATTATGCGCACAGGTAGGGTTGCCTCCTGAAGCGTATACCCTTCGTAGTAATGGAATCTCCCCTGCATGACTACGACGCTGCGGCCGGCCAGTGTTCCAAACACAAGGTCTCCCTTGTGCCCCTGCACAGTTGATTCAGGAAAATGGGGAAGTTGATTATATGGAATCCGGTCAACCACATGGATATGGTCGGTGATCCCGCCAAGACCTGTCCCCAGAATAATGGCCGCTTC
>JBKQMK010000505.1:0-12767 GCA_052146735.1 Desulfomonilaceae bacterium
ACTTACTGAGAGCCGATCTGAAGGTGGCGGAGAGAGAGGGATTCGAACCCTCGGAACACCTTGTGGGCATTCACGCGATTTCCAGTCGCGCCCCTTCGGCCACTCGGGCATCTCTCCTCACATAATCGGAATACCATAACCCACAAATTACGCACCGGTCAAGGAGAATCAGTAATGACACCCGAACCCTCAGGGGAGTACCGGAGCGGCTTCGTTTCGCTTGCAGGCCGCCCCAATGTGGGAAAATCAACTCTCGTGAACCGAATACTTGGCCGGGAATTGTCTATAGTCACGCCCAAACCACAGACCACAAGGAACAGAATCACAGCCATCTACACGATCGCCGATGCTCAGATGGTACTACATGATACACCTGGTATTCACGAAGCAACGACTCCCCTCAATCGATCTTTGGTCGCTGCAGCGACGAAGACCCTGGAGGAAGCCGACGTTGTCCTGCTCATAACCACGCCGTGGGAAAAAATTGACCACGATGACCTACGCATCATAGACCTTATTAAGGCTTCGGGTTCGCCATCCGTGCTGGCCATCAACAAGATCGACACTGTTGAGCCGCCTATGCTGCTGCCGCTCATTGATCTTTATTCCAAGGCCCATTCATTCGAAGAGATTGTTCCAATTAGCGCTCTTTACGGCGAGGGTGTTCAAGCTTTAGTTGATGCGCTCCTGAGACTGCTCCCCGTGGGCCCCCCCTTGTTTCCGGAGGACGATGTAAGCGACATGCCGGTCCGGTTCTTTGTGGAGGAGATAATTCGAGAGCAGATCATCAACAAGACCGGTGAGGAGATCCCGTACAAGACCGCGGTAGTTGTAGAATCTTTCAAAGAGGACAAAGGGCGGGTTTCAATTCACGCTGATATCCACGTTGAGAAGGACAGCCAAAAAAAAATCCTTGTCGGAAAGGCGGGCAGCATGATCAAAGCTATCGGCACGTCTGCCCGAGCCAAAATAGAAGACTTTCTCGAGTGCCGGGTAAGGCTTGACCTCTTTGTGAAAGTCACCCCGAACTGGAGCCGCGATTCCGCGAGGTTAAAAGAATTCGGATACCACTAGAGCTGCCGGGCCGTCTGCCTGATTCGTCGCGGATCCGCACCATGTGATCTTCGGTCCCCCCAAACCTACACCGTCGCCGGATGCCCGTGTCGGATGGGTTTCTCCCCTGCCACCGCGTTCCTGACGACTTCAGCAATCGAGAAGTCCACTTCGGGCAGGCGCTCTCAAGTGCGTGCGGCTTGAACTCCCTGAAGTGTGCACCTCTCAATATTTAGCTGTCGCGCTGAATCCGATCTCCAGGCATTGATTCATCTTTCGATCACCGACGAATTTCCCGGATCTTAATGTCACCGTTAAGTCCCGAAGTAATATCAACCTTCGACCTTGAAGAGCGACTCGTCAAACTCGGGCTTGCCCTCGTACTTCCTCATAAAAAAGCCCGGCGCCGCATCAAGATGCTCGAAGATCGCAGGGTTCACCTCGACCCCGGCCTGATGAAGAGCTTTGACAACTGCCTCCGGTGACGGAGGGCAGGTCTTGACCGTTATCATGTTCTTGATGTCGGGATGTTTTTTGTTGGCCTCGTACAAGCACTTTCCTATGAGGACCGTTTTCTTCTTTCCAGGGGTAGGTTTCATCACCTTGCCTGTCAGGACCTCCACATCATCCCAGGGCTCTCCTTTCCAGGCATAGGCGATGGCTGTCAGAGTAATACCTGTGAGGATAGAGCAGTACGTGCACAGGCTAAGATCATATTTCGGATAAGACATCCCCTTAATGCCCATCTTTTCCATGGATACCGGCAGGGAGCCGGCCTCGTTGTACGCGAAAGAATGTTGCAGCTTGAGCGCCACGTCCTCAATCTTTTCCCCCACCACATCGAGGTCGGACAGGTCTAACGGCCTTCCTCTCTCCCGCGCGGCATGAACCAGATAAGGTACCTCAGAGGGCTCGAAGCCCAGTATCTTGGCGCCTACCTTATCCGCGGCAAGCATGTCCGGCGACGCAACCAGGAGGTTGCTCCTTCTGATCTTCCCGTCAAACGCCGGCCCCCGTTCATTGGTAAAGATCCCGTCGAGGATGGTGACGGAAGGCGGGAGTTTGTTGGCCAGCTTTGATACCATGTAGTGTAGATCTTTCTCAGGGTCCGCAGAATGGCACTTCTTACGAGAATTGATGTCGATCATGCCTTTGATGTTCTTGATCCCAAGGCTGACCACCGTCTGGGCATGCGTCTTAAGAACTGGGATATTTACGACGAAATCGCTTTGAAGAATGTCGGTATTAAACTTGAGTTCAACCCCGCCACCAAGATCCACTTTTTCGAACGGTCTCTCCAAAACACCTATGACCTTTACGCCATAACGTTTCGACAGCGCATTGTACCCGAGGCTTTCAAAAGCGTGCTTCGCAGTGTCACGGTCCTTGGGATCGTAAACCACCGTCCCTTCGCCGATAGTGATATCGTCGACCCCTCGTTCCTTGAGCAGGAGGACCATGTCTTCCAGCACTCTGGACGTGGTGATAACTCCCCACTTTGGAAAGGTGCAAGCCTTAGTCCAAAAAACAATGTTGGGTTTTATAAAGGCTTTCGAACCTGGGGAGACATGCTCCAGCCCACAGCAGAGTTCAATTGCCTTTCGCACGGATGTTAACGGAGCCTCGTATCGTACTACGGCCACTTTTGGTTTGCTCATATAAAGATTTCTCCTATGACATTATTAAGAGCCGCCAGGAGCTTGTTTCAACTGCGGCCCACATTCACTGCTAACCTCCCTGCCAGCTCCTCTAACAAAGGGGGAAACCCTTTTTCAGCGCCGGCTTTGAAAGATTTTATTATTCCGAAGAAGAGGATTTGTGCTTCCCTCAACTCGATTGATAGTTCCATGTCGCGCCCAAGGTCCAGGAATCGGTTTATTTGTGCGGGAATTTCACTGTCACGAGGTTTCTTTGAAAGGTTCCGGACAAGACCTGTGATTCGATCCGCTATTAGCCTTTCGGCCGAACTCGTGTCAAGCCGGAGATTCCAGAATCGTGACTCTTCCACGACAGCCTGTAGAAGGTCGGGGAAAACTCCCGCTGAAAGCTTCTCGAGTTCCTTGGCTAGAGTGCGGTTCACGACAAACTTGGCCGCGGCAAGAAACGTGTCAGGGACAAGAGCCTCGTGATTGACTATCAACTTGGCCAGATCTTTGTTCTTCTCGTAAAAGACCTCCAACATCTTGGCTTGCATCTCGAACATTTTTGTCGTCAAGCTATCGATGATTTTCCGCCTTTGCTCCACGAAGAGATCCCTAAGTCGGAAGTAGCCGCCAGGGAAATGTCTGTCCAAAGTCCGGAACAATTCAGTAGACGACGGCGAAGCAAAAGTATCGAGGAGGTTCTTTCTTACGGCTTCATATTTGGCTTGGTCGAAGAATTCCTCAACGGAGCAACGCAAATCCACCCCGCCAAGGTGAATAACGGCAAACGTGAATTCCCTATTCTCAGTTGTGACACGGCTCAGCACACTAATCCTGCCTATCACAAGTGTTCTTTCAGCCGATTCTTCCCTGACGGAGTCCAGCAGTTTTACGTCATAGCAGTATAGTCGCGCTTTGGTAGGCACGTCTTCGAAGACTGACGAGATGGCTACATGCGCTGCTACATTGGCCAAACCCGCCACTTGCGGCCTGATTTTTTCATTGAAGATTTGGTCCCCGTGTAAGTTCGGCTTTACGTTGCTTTGCGCCTCTCCCAACTCCTTCAGAAAGTCATCAACTATGGTTGGATCGAAAGAATAGGCGATCTGGATTACCCGCGCGGCGTATCTGAGAATCTGCAAGGCCTCAATCCCGGAGATGTCGTCAAAGAACCAGCCGCAGCTCGTGTACATGAGCATGCGGTTGCGCTCCATCTCCAGGAGATTTAGTGCCAGTTCGCGCTGGGATTTTTTCAGTTTGCGCCCATAGGAATTGAAGAACGGCCCAATTTTGGGGCGGTTCTCCAAGACAACCTTGATGTACGCGTTTCTGGCGGTCCATGGATCCTTCAGCAGATCGGCCGCTTTCTCCGTGAAGAGTTTGTCCGCTCGGTCCCGCAACACATCGAGGGACCTCCTCAGTGGGGCCCTCCACTTTTGATTCCAGTCGGGCCTCTGCGACACCGAGCATCCGCAGTCCTCGGACCAGCGTCCCACACCGTGAGCGCAGCTCCATGCAGAATTCTCTATGAATTCCGCTTCCGCGGAAGGGGAGTACTTCTCGAGAAACTCTGCGTAATTGGTCAGAAGGACGTTCGGTTGAAGAAGAAGCTGTTTTAGGGTGTAGGCCAGGGCCATTTCTCCGAACCTATGGTGATGGCCGTATGACTCGCCGTCGGTGGCAATGTGGACGAGCTGAGGCCAAGTCCTCTTATCGGAAAATGCTCCCAGCAACCTGTTTCTCAGATTTTCGCCGCTGGCCAAAAGTCCCTCGAACGCAATGGACCGCGAGATGGGACCGTCATAAAAGAAAATGACAATGGACCGACCGCCGGCTAGCCTACATAAATACGGTCGTGACGGATCTATGGCGCCGGGAGCGAGATCAACCCACGTGTCGTGCGACGAGATCCGGAACCTCCTTGCCTGAAATGGAGATAGAATAGTGAAACGGATTCCGTGCTCGACCATGATCTCAAGGGTTTCGCTGTCTACCGCGGTTTCCGGCAGCCACATGCCTTCCGGCTCTCTGCGGAAACGCTTCAGGAAGTCTTCTATACCCCACACCACTTGCGTGAGCTTATCCCCCGCTGAGGCCAGCGGCATGATCATGTGGTTGTAAGCGTGGGCCAGCGCATTGCCATGACCCGAGCGCTGTTTTTGGCTTAAGGCATCAGCTTGGAGAATCGCGTGGTACGTTTCAGCCGCGTGCTCTTCCAGCCAAGGCAGAAGTGTGGGGCCAAAGTCGAAACTGATATGCTCGTAATTGTTGATAATATCTTCCAGGCGTCCCTCGTGATCCAATATCCTGGCATGGGCGTTGGGCTTGTAGCATTCCTCCGTGACCCTTTCATTCCAGTCATGGAACGGATGGGCAGACTTCTGAACTTCAATCTCTTCCAGCCAGGGATTCTCACGAGGTGGCTGGTAGAAGTGGCCGTGAATGCAGATGTACCGTGGTGAATCACTCATTATATGCTCTATTTTCCCATGATAGCGCGCTGATCAGTAATTCCAGCCCATTGCAGTTCACGCCGCCGACCTGATGTGCTGGGAGCCTGAACAGCGGCACTGGAACCAGAGTTCCACTCTATGCGTGAAAATTCCGACAGATCATAGCACCCCATCGTCAACGGTCAAGACGCTTTTGGTAAGCTCAGTCCTGGAAGCCGCCCGCGTCCGAAAAACGTCAGAGTTTTAGCTTTTCATAAGCTTCCATAGCTGCTTTGGCAAATGCCTCTATTTTATCGAAACTCCGCGTGCCTTTATCTTCTTCCAACCCGGTGTGCGCGTCGACGCCATGTGGTTGAACCTTCCGAATCACCTCAGCTACGTTATCGGGATTGAGACCCCCGGCTAGAATAACAGGGACTGATACCATTTTCACGATCCTCGCACTGATCGACCAATCATGTGTGAGTCCGGTGGCACCTTTTCTGCCGGTGCATGGGTCGATGGAATCCAGGATGATTGCATCCCAGAGTGGTGGTTTGAATGAGGCAGCCTCTTCTATCGATTCTTCGCCTGCCACTGTCACGCGTCCGATGGTTCGCACATCAGGGCAGCTCCTTCGGAAATGGACGAGTTCTTTCTCGGATATCCCTCCATGAAACTGCATTGCCGCGGACTGAGCAATCGTGGCAAGCTCGCAGGCAGCATCTGCACGATTCACGTACGTAATCACCACAGGCAGCAAGCCCGGGGGCAGTTCGCTAATAATAGCCCGCGCTTTCTCCGGCGTAAGGCCGTCGTGAGGCCCGTCCGGAAGCCCCAGTGTGAATCCGATGGCGTCCACTCCGACTCTGTTGCAGAACAGCGCCTCTTCAAAGGTGGAGACGCCCGCCACCTGTATCCTCGGAGGCCAGGGATAGGTTCTATGCAGTTGCTGGAACATTGTGCCATGGTAAGCGAAAATGGACCCGGAGGCAATTTAGGCGCATGTGCTGCCAAACAGTGATTTTATGTGGGGGAAGCCTATCCCGCGAGGCTCGGGATCACTGCGAGGAGCGAAGTCCCGCGGGACGAAGCAATGACCTGTTCGGCGAGAACCGCCTCCCCGGCATGAGTGAATCGTTAAATTTCAGCACAATCTCGAATTGACTTTGTTGTCCGAGGTATGCTAAGAATATCAGGATGTTCCATCTGTAGGCGAAAGGATGGAGATTCTGAAAAGCAGATCTCTTGTTCTGGCGGTTCTCTTTGGGTTATCTTCCCTGCCTCTCCTGAGTGGATGCGGCGGTAAGCTTGCCAAGACCGGATTTGCGTCTGTCACAGAAGTTGCCCCCAACGGTGTTATGCGGATGCAGTACGCTGACGGGAAAGCCGCCTGGAAGCGCATCAACGAAGAAAACGGCCCAAAAGACTGCGCTGTTGCCGCGAAGAATCGCTTCAAGTGGGCGCGTTTCGTGGAGACCAAAAAGGGGAGCACGCTTACATTCCCAAATGGAGATACCATCATTTATCAAAACATAGACCTCGATTGATCTATGGCCAGCCTGTTTTCTTCCGGGAAAACCTTGCATCTTTTGATTATCGAGGGCATCTTGATAATTAGACCAAGACAACGAATAGGAGGCAGTTCGTATGCCCATCTATGAGTATCATTGCGGCAAGTGCGAAGACGATTTTGAAGTGCTAGTTTTCGGTAAGGACCAAGTGGTCTGCCCAACGTGCGGGGGCTGTGTAGAAAGGTTAATGTCCACTTGCAGTTTCAAGAGTGCGGCTGGTGATTTCAAGACGTCGGGCACTGGTAAATCGGGGTGCAGCACTTGTTCGGCCACATCCTGTGCCACATGTCATTAGTAGCGAGATTAAATTTAACGGAAAGGAGGTCGTGCCATGTTGGATGCGGAAAACCCGCAATTGCGGTTGCAACAGCAGATTGATTGTCAATTGGAGATAACACCTCGGACGGCCCTGGAATCGTGGGAAAAAACGGGCTGGCAGCAAGAACCCGGCACCGATGTAGACGAGGCCCCGCTAAAATATATGGCGCTGGTCCTGTTGGACGCCATTGAAGAGCGAGCGGTGCGGTTTTCGGTGGACAAGGACGCGGGTGTCACCGTTCATGGCGATACAACATACACTCTTCCCAAGGCGCCTACTCCTATTATTGCCCGCGGCCTGGAAATCATCAGGGAAATTTGCGGCCTGGAAGGCGGTAAGGGGCAAGGAACGCTGTCATTGGGCATACGGAATGACAGTCTCGAAGTCATAATTCAGAAGGATGCAGGGTTGCACGTGTTCAACATCCCCGGCGTGGGTTGAGCTAGCGTTTCAGGAACGATCCGGTAGTGAGAACCTTGCACGGTTCTGCTGCTTTTCGGTGGACTTGGCTTCTTCCCAGAGTTCGTCCATCTCCTGCAGATCGGCCTGGTCGAGGGATTTTCCTCTCGATCGTAGTCGTGATTCTATGTGGCGGAACCGGCGTTCGAATTTATCGGATGTCTCGTTTAACGCCGCTTCGCTGTTTACCTCGAGGTGGCGCGCAGCATTGACTACAACAAAGAGCAGGTCCCCCAGTTCTTCATGAATGTTTTCAGGGGCCCCGGTGGCCACCGCGTGCTTGAGTTCTGATAACTCTTCGTCTACTTTCGCGAATACCTGCTGAGGCCCTGTCCAGTCAAAACCGACTCTGGCCGCTCTTCCGGCAAGTTTTTGAGCCCTACTTAACGCGGGCAGCGACCGCGGTATCCCGTCGAGGAGAGACTCGCGCCCCTGGATATTCTCTTCGGATGCCTTGATCTTGCCCCAGTTCTCGATCACGTCCTCCGCTCCGTTCACCCGAGTATCGCCAAAGACATGGGGATGCCTGCGAATCATTTTGGAGACCGCTCCTTGGATGATCTCACTCAAGGTCGCCAAGCCTGCCTGTTCAAACATGTACGCGAGGAAAACAACCAGAAAAAGGAGATCCCCCAACTCGTCAATTATCTCTCCGGTCGTTCCCTCATTTATAGCTTGAACAAGTTCATGGTATTCTTCCAGAATGTATGGGTGGAAGTTTCCAGGAGTTTGCTTTCGGTCCCATGGACACCCGTCTTCGGAACGAAGGGTGCGGATAAGTTCCAAGAGTCGCCCGAAGACCTCCAGGGTCCCGGCAGAATTGTCCGAAATATTCATGCTTGATTCCTTTGCATTCATGAGATATGCACGCAAGAGCCGTAACGAGGGGTTCCTCTTGAGTGCCGAAAACCCATGACGGGACAGTCGGAGGATAAGCTCTACCCGACTTCCTGTCCAGCGATGCCCTTCATACGGTGAAGGCGAGTGCGAGGATCTTTAGATCGGGCGGGCCGGAAGACAGATTAGATGGATCCGTAGCCTATGAAATGCTCGGCCTATGAGGTTCAAGTTGATTCCTTACTTGAAAAGGTGCTATCATCCAAACGTAATTTAAATGATGAACGCGTCCGAGCAAGAATTAGAGGTTCCGTCGACTTCTGTCGGCTCGGAACGGATGCAGATTTAGTGGTAGAGAGGTTGGAGTCTTGAATTAAGGAGCACTTGGAGGCTTCTTGAAGACAAATTCAGTCGAGCAAGGCGAGCGGTTACCTCGCCGTGTGAGCTTCGCCGACATCGGGGCCTTTCAAGCACTTGTCGGGGAATTAAGCAAAAATATCAAATACATTGAAAAATGCCTCGGGGTCAGTATCTCCATCAAAGGAAATACTGTCAGCATCTACGGAGAGCCACCATCTGACGATGTTGCGGAAAAGCTACTAAAACAGTTGTACCCACTGGTGCGGGAAGGGTATCCGATCCATCCGGCAGATATCGACCAGGGGGTAAGACTCCTCATACAGAATCCGCAAGCCAAACTCAGAGACCTGCTACACGATACCATTTTTATCTCCGCGGGAAAACGTCCTATCACGCCCAAAACGCTCCTGCAGAAGCAATATATTGAAGCTATCCAGACTCACGACATAGTGTTTGGTATCGGCCCGGCTGGGACCGGCAAGACATATTTGGCTATGGCTATGGCTATGGCTTCTTTTGCCAAGAAAGAGCTCAGACGGATAATACTTGCTCGGCCCGCAGTGGAGGCGGGAGAGAAACTGGGTTTCTTGCCGGGAGATTTGTATGAAAAGGTAAATCCGTATTTGAGGCCGCTCTACGATGCACTACACGACATGATTGATTTCGAGAAGGCTACGCGCATGATCGAGCGGGGTGACATTGAAGTGGCTCCTTTGGCTTTCATGCGGGGCCGGACGCTCAATGATTCGTTCGTCATTTTGGATGAAGCTCAAAATACGACCTCCGAGCAGATGAAAATGTTTCTCACGCGCCTTGGTTATTCTTCCAAAGCCGTCATAACCGGCGACATAACGCAGATAGATCTTCCCGAGGGGACCACATCGGGTCTTGTAGAAGCCCGAGAAATTCTCAGCCACATAGAGGGCATAGCTGTAGTGATGTTCACCGACCAGGACGTGGTTCGCCATCCTCTTGTTCAGGAGATCATAAAAGCTTATGAGAGCAGAACCACCTCCCGCGAGGGCAGATTCCGGAGAAAATGAAAGATGCCGGAGTCATCCGACAAGAATAAGTCGTCAGAAAAGACTAAGAAATCTGAAAGCCTAAAAGGGCGAGCCGCGCATGCGCTGAAGGGCGTGGAGCGCGGTATCCCCGGCTGGCTGCACGATCTCAATGAACCGAAATGGCAGCGCTGGGCGCTCATTATAGGCACTGCTCTGGTCGCTGCCTTCATGATGGCCCCCAAGTCTTTCCAAGTTTACAGCCTGAACGTTGGAGAGCCAGCCC
The DNA here is from genome assembly GCA_052146735.1 of Desulfomonilaceae bacterium. Lineage (GTDB taxonomy): Bacteria > Desulfobacterota > Desulfomonilia > Desulfomonilales > Desulfomonilaceae > CAWBBA01. Next base: position 9,965 of record JBKQMK010000505.1, read on the forward strand.
AAGAGACCATCATATCTCCCATAACGTTTCAGGTTATCGACGAAGCCGCTACCAATAAGAACCGGGATGAGGTTCTGAAGTCGATCCGACCTGTGTACGATTTCGATGACGAGATGGTCCATGACGTTCAAGTCAGGATCAACTCAGCGTTCCATTTCGGGAAAGAGTATCTGGCAGCCGAGGCGGAACATAATGCCAAGGAAGAGAACAAGCCCCAAGAGCCCGGACAAGCCCCGGAAAAGGCGGGAGCCGATCCTACGACCTTTCGGGCTTTGGACGAAACTGCGTTAAGAATACGTTTCGAGAACCTTCTTGGGGCAACCGTCTCACCCACTCATTTCGCGCTCTTAAAGTCTATGGGTTTTGACCCCCGAATTCAGAGAGATCTCGGTTCTCTAGTAGTGCCCGTGTTATTGAAAGGTGTGACGCTGAGCCGCGATCTTCTCATGAGGGATGGAAGGCAGGGGATTCTTCTAAAAACTAAATCCAAAGATAAGCTTGAGCCTCTCAAGGATCTCTCAGCCATCTTTGATCTCAAGGAGGCGATAAACTTTATTAATGTCGCTGAAAAGGACCCCGCTACAGATTCTGAGCTTTCAAGGGCTATTCGGCGCGTCGCGATGGACCTCGTGAATGTCAACATTACCTTCAACAGGGAAAAGAGCGCGGCGCTCAAGCAAGAGGCGCTGGCCTCAGAAAAGAAGGTCTATTTTCAGATCGCGAAAGGAGAGCCCATTGTCAAAGAAGGGGAGCCGGTAAACGAGGCGCACCTGCGCAAGCTAGCGGGCCTGAACAAGGCCAATCCCGCATACAGCCGTTACATTATTCTGGCAGGCTTTTCTCTTATCCTTATTCTGCTGTTGAGGCTCTGCTTCTATTTTTCGGAAAAGCATCTTGATCGCGGACGTCAAGCCACCGAAGATCTTCTTCTCTTCAGCCTTTTGCTGGTTGGAACCATCATTGTGGTGCGTTTCCTATATTCTCTTTCCCCCCTCATGGGCACGGTCAACCAAGGGATAAGTCAAAGATCCATTCTCTTTGCCGCGCCCGTGGCAACCGGCGCCATGCTCACCGCTCTGATGGTCGATGCGAGGATCGCTTTCATATTCGCGACCTTGACAGCACTGACGGCATCTCTGTCAGTCGAAGGAGACATATATCTCTTTGTTTTCTATTTTATTTCCGGGATCGTAGGGCTCCACGGAATGACTCGGATTACGGATCGCACTTCGGTGCTCAGGGCGGGCCTCGTAGTGGGCGTGGCAAACATGATTTCAATCCTGGCCATTAAAATGGCTCTGGGGCAGCTCACGTCGCTGAGAGATTTCTACGATATCGGTCTAGGATTCTCTGGAGGTGTCCTATCCGGCCTGCTGGTTTCCGGCCTGGCTCCTCTGCTGGAACCGCTTGGGTACACGACGAACGTAAAGCTGCTTGAGATCGCCAATTTAAACCATCCAGCTCTTACAGAAATGTCGCTAGAAGCTCCGGGAACCTACCACCATTCCATAATGGTGGGGAACCTCGCCGAGACCGCTGCGGCGCTGATCGGCGCAAATCCCTTGCTGGCACGAGTCGGCGCCTATTATCACGACATAGGAAAAATCGGGAAGAAGACGAAGCCCTATTACTTTATTGAAAACCAGCGCCGTGGAAGTAACCCCCATGACCGGCTCGAACCCAGTATGAGTGCCCTGATAGTTGTCTCCCATGTGAAGCAAGGTGTCGAAAAAGCTCGCGAATATAGACTTTGTTCCCCCATCATAGACATCATTCAACAGCACCATGGGACAAGTTTAATAAAGTTTTTCTATAACAAGGCCCTGGAAAAAGGTGAAAAATACCATCAAACCGTGAGCGAAGATAAGTATCGGTACCACGGGCCGCGTCCGCGGAGTAAAGAAGCCGCGCTGGTCATGCTGGCCGATGTGGTGGAGGCCGCCTGCCGGACCCTCCATGATCCCACCCCTGCTAGAATTCAGAAGCAGGTTCAGACACTGATCATGACACTGTTCAGCGAAGGACAATTGGACGAGTCAACTTTGACCCTTAAAGACATTCATGCTATCACCAAGTCCTTTGTCAGATCATTGCAAGGGATTCTGCACTCGCGGATTGTTTACCCAGCGAATGTAGGAACGCAGGAACGACCCAATGGAGATACTCATAGACAACAGACAGAAAAGGATCGACATCGATCCGGACGACCTGCGGAAGAAAACGGAACTAATATTAGAAGGCTTGGGCTGTAATCCGTCAGTAATACTTTCACTCGTGCTTGTTGATGCTGCCGAGATGTCCGACCTCAATTACAAATATCGAGGAAAGAAAGAACCTACAAACGTACTCTCCTTTTCTCAAACCGAGGGGCAACACGCGAGCCTACAGCCTGACCTACTCGGCGACGTCGTCATCTGTACGGACAGGGCCGAAGATGACGCTGCTGAACTGGGTTATACAAACAGCGAAATGATCCTTTACCTACTTATTCACGGAATACTTCATCTCGCCGGGTACGATCACTCTCAGCCGATAGAAGCGGGGGTAATGCAGGCGGAAGTGGAGCGCATCTTTCAGGGATTTGCGGAGCACGAAATCTCCCAATGAGACCAGAGGCGCTGTTGCCGCTGCTACCTTGAATAAACCTTGACCTGGAGAGGTTTTTGTGATTTAACAATAAGCGGAGAGAGGGTATTCTTCATACGGAAACTCTGTTATGAGATACCTGATCTCTCTTTTTATTTGTGCTTCTCTTCTTCTGTCCGGCTGCATCGCCGGTCGCAACCCTCTGAGCGAGGGCCTC
>JBKQMK010000506.1:0-2999 GCA_052146735.1 Desulfomonilaceae bacterium
GAAGAGGAGGTGTATCTGTAAGTTTGGAGCCATTATGGTGACTGAAAGCTGATCAACAAGCTTAACAGCCATGTTTTTCTCGAACTATTTCTAGCGGTTCTTTAAACCAAAGGCGCATCTTATCGAAAGGATAGAATATGAGAAAGTTGATTATTCTTTGTATCGGGCTTTTTTTGGCGGCAACACTGGTTCACCCTGTTCATTCGGATGACAGACCGATCAAATTGGGGGTCATGTTCATCAGCTCTGGCCCACTAGGCGGCTACGGGATAAACGGTCAGCGGGCGATTGAAATGGCCATGGAGGAAATTAATGGCTCAGGCGGGGTGCTCGGCCGAAAGCTGGTGGCCACTTTCGGGGACACGAAATTGAAGCCAGAGGTTGCTGTCGAGCTTGCAGAGAAATTCATCACTGAGGACAAGGTCGATTTTCTCATGGGGCCTACTTCCAGCGGTGTCGCCATGGCTCTATCGGAGGCGGCACAAAAGCACAAGAAAATCCTCGTTAACACCCAAGCAGCCACGGACGCCTTAACCGGAGATAAGTTCAACCCCTATCTGTTCAGCATACTGAGTAATGTAATGATGCATTCCCGTGCGGGCGCCTACTACATGGCCTCCAAACCTTACAAGCGGTGGATGTGTATTGGCCCCGATTACAATTATGGCCACGAATCTTGGCGCTTCTTCAGGGAAAAACTGAAGGAGCTGAAGCCCGGTATGGAAGTCGTGGGCGAGACATTTCCCAAACTCATGGCCAAGGAATACGGCACATATATAGAGGAGATTCGTAAAGTGAAGCCGGATGCTGTCTGGTGCCCATTGTGGGGTCAGGACGCTGTGGATTTTATCAAGCAGGCAAAGGCAGCCAAGCTTTTCGATGAGATCAAGTTCGCTTTTCCCGTAGGAGCAGCTCTGGAGACTCTCGTCCCCCTCGGTAAAGAAACTCCAGCAGGCCTGTTCATGTCATCTCGATATTTCTTCACCACGCCGGACTCAGCCGAAAACAGGGAGTTTGTTAAGAGATACCACGACAAATACAACGAATACCCGGACTACATGGCTGAAGAGACCTATGCCGGGGTATACTTCATCAAGGCCGCGATGGAACGTGCGGGGACGGCTGATCCAGAGGCTATAGTGAAGGCGGTGGAAAGAGAACCGCTAGCCTGGATGACTCCAGAGTGGAAGATCATGCGTCCTGAAGACCATCAAGTTGTGAAAGACGTGGTATGGGGCGAGACTGCATACAGCGACAAGTACGGTTTCGCAGTGCTCGCAAACATACAGTCGATCCGGGGGGAACAGATATGCCGCACACCCGAGGAACTCAAGAAGGTGAACAGGAACCCTTAACTTGCGCCAGTAATACTGTCCAGGATTTTCTCATTAGATCTAGCTGATTTCTCACAGCCGTTGTGCAAGTAACACAGGTGGGGAGATTGGTGGCTTAAGCGCTCACAACCTTTAGCCATCTCCCCACAGAAAATCGGAGACGATACTGTATATACACTGAGCACCGATTGGAGGATCCTACGAGGAAGAGCAAAGTCGGGTATTCAAAGAAAGGAAGATGACCACATTCGCAAAACTCCAGGCTCCTTTGCACCTGGACACGAAATAACCGATTTCGAGTTGTTTTTTGATGCAGTGCTTAGGGTGGGTTTTTGAAAGAATTCACATCTGATGAGCTTCACGTGCTCCTCTCATCAATACTCCAATACCGAAGCCGATTTGCAGTCTGGCCACCGATCCAGAATAGGTGCGTCTCCCGATGGTGAACCGAAATGGTGGGGCGAAGATCGTGCTATGACCTGCGTTCTCGCGCAACCAGAACTCTATAGACGCGCGGGCACAATTTGCGGATACTGGGGATACCCCGAATCAGAAAATCGCGGAGAATTGTTCTCAGGTGCCCTATAAGTCGTTTCTGATTTTGCTTTGGATTAACATCATGCTTGACGCATGAGCCTGTGAAGAGGTACGCTCAAAAATACGATAAATCCCGTGTTGAGGCAACGGGGTGGCAATCTTGAGTTCGTGGAATTTCATTCAAGGCTACGCGACAGCTTTTTCGGGGTCAGACGAACCATCCCGCGACCGGTCACCGGACGAAAGACACCCGATAAAAAACAAGACCGCCGAATAATTCCGGCTAAAATGGGTGTCCTCGGATCGTCATGCCTGACGGGGAGCTGCGTTTTGAGTCCGAGGGCCTATCCGGGACCCGTCACAGGAACGAACGTCCGCAGAATGCGGTAGCCGTAGTATAATTCGCTGTTAATCTAAAAGCTAAAGAATTCAAGTGGCAGTTGCTAGAGAGGACTATGAAAATGGAATACAAAACGGTCGAAGGGAGCATCTATTCGCGGTACGCCCTCACTCCTCCGGTAATCAATTCTGATTTGGCCTTGAAATACGGTCTTAGAGTTCCATCCACAATAGAGCCGGGCCAGTATTCTCAACTTGAGGCTGGGAGAAACGTCAAGTTGAGACTAGTTGTAAACGATGGGAAGACCAGGATGACTTGCCACGGAAGAATTGACTGGGTCGGGAAAGATCAAACCACGGGGCAAACTTATGTTCATTTCGGGTGCCTTTCTTTGACCGATCACGAATTCGAGGTGCTCGCCTGGAACTTTGTAGAAAAGGTAGACAAACCTCTGGAGTTCGGCGTCAGAGTCCGAGATTATGGAAAAGAGGCCGAGACTGTAAGGTTCGACAACGACTCAAAGGAGATCACGAGGATGGCAGCAGTGGGTTTTCCCTTGAGCGTGTACGAAGCTATCGACGAGAAGAGAGGAGCCGTCCCGTTCTCAGAATTTGTCGCAAATGTGCTGAAGGAATACTTGAACCTGTGAAAATTCTTAAGAACTAAATAGTAATCGAGGTAGGACCGCCGGTTACCCGACGGCCCCCTCACAGATCCCGGCGTGCAGTATTCCCGCACCGGGCTCCTCAGAGTTGCTCGCATCTGGGCAGAGAGGAGAGTCTATAACA
>JBKQMK010000507.1:0-2735 GCA_052146735.1 Desulfomonilaceae bacterium
AGGATCGATGATACCGTTCGATCTTCCCGTTGGTCTGAGGGTGATAAGGAGAAGCGAATATATGGGCCAACCCCTTGGCTTGGAGGTATTCGCCAAAGGGCTTCGAGATGAGTGCTGAACCTCTATCCGAAAGGAGTTTTGCCCGTTGTTCCCGTGGTAGCCGGTCCATGCCGGTTGCTTCACAGGCCAACTCAATGACTTCACTGAACGCATCCGTGTCCATGCTGGGCTGTAAGAGCCAGGCCAAGATCTTGCGGCTGAAATCATCAAGCACGGAGATCATGTAATACCATCCCCAGTTCTTCACGAGCAGGTAACTTGCATCAGTCTGCCACATTTCGTTAATCCCTTTCGTCTTCACTCTATACTCAGGCCCGGCAGGAAACGTCTTCTGATCACGAGCCTTGACCAGGTCGGATCGTTTCAGAATGCGATAGACACTTGACTCTGATACGGTGAAGCCGCAGTTGTCTGAAATGGCGCAGCTGACTTCCCGTGACAACCAGTCCGGATGGTTATCTGCCACCTCAAGAATCTTCTCTTCTTCCTCCGGAAGAATCTGATTCCACGTCCTTCCCTTAAATGGAGAACGATCACGCAGGCCCTCAATCCCATGTCGTTCGAGGTTCGCCTTCCATCGATAGTACGTGGAAAACGGCACGCCCAGACGAATCAATGCCTCCTTTACTGGCACGTGCGAGGACTCCACAGTACGGAGAATCTCCAGCTTCTCTTCGGGTTTCATCCGGAGGTACCGCACTCTCACATGCCGAGACTTTTTTTGAGCCGTTGAACATCAAGCATGGTCTCAGCGAGCGCCTTCTTAAGCGTCTCGTTCTCTTCCTTGAGGCGCTCGACCTCCACCCTGGTTGCATCTCGCTTAGTATCGACTGTTAGTCCGTTTTTCCCGGCTTCCAGAAAAGCCTTGGACCAGTGGTAGTAAAGAGACGGCGAGATCCCTTCCCGCCTGCACAAGTGAGAGACGGAAATCTCCCCTCGCAGACCCTCAAGCACAATACGAATCTTCTCATCAGCCCTGAATTTCCTCCGGGTAGCCCTCCGGATCTCTGCAACCACATTCCTGGCCATGTCGGCTCCTTTCTCTTCCTGGCCCAAGCCAACTATCCGGAGCCGACAGGCACGTCAAGATCATTAGTGGTCCAATCTCAACGTCTCAAACTCTCCACTAACAAAAACCCATTTCGATTCCCATTTTCGCTGACGTTGAACAGTTTGTGAAATCAGTTCACAGTAATGGCTGCACTGCGCAAACAAATGTTCCGGGCGGGTTCGGTCCCTCATGCAATCGGATTCTCCTCGAACAATCGGGCGACCATGGCCGAGTCGAGGTAGGCTCGAACACGAACGATCAATGCCACTACGCTGGTCGCGTCGCTAGCGTCCTCCTCCAGGCCGCCATTATTTAAGGACCATAATACTTTCCATTAACTTCGTTCCCGATAATCGCAAAATTGGACTTCGAGGTTGCAAGAGGATCGGATTTCCAGGAAAAGCCAATCGAGGGCACTTCGACGGAGGCCTCAAGCTGCGAGGTCGCTTTGAAGCCCTCTACTCGGAATTGTCTTTGGGGATCATTGTAGCTGATCTTCTCGTTGGTGGCTTTCCAGACTATGCGTAGATCCATCTTCGCAGGTATTGCCTCGGCCTCGAACTGCGGCCATTTCGGCTGGTCTATTATCTCGATCCCCTTCATTTGAAGGTCGGCCATTTTCCCGTCATCGCTGAACGTGAGCGCTCCCTCTGGTACCGGGATCACCCAGTAAAGACCGCAAAATCCTACCGGGGGATGAAAATCATGGATTTGATTCGCAGGGACCAACTGCCCCTTGAACAGGGTGACTCATATGTGTGCGAATGCGCCGGCGTGGGCAGTTCTCCCCGTGTAGTATTCGCCCTGCATGATACCATTGTCGGTCGTCGGGTTTCCAAAAGCCAGGCGGTTGCCCTGGTTGTCGGTCCCCATTCCGATGAAATCAGCGCATCGGGCCACTTTCCCCTTGAAATGATAGATATGCGAGGGCTCCAGGTTGGGCCCGGCTGGCTGGTTGTGGCTCCCATTTTTGTCCAGCCACGGAATAGGATATGGATATGAGCTGCCGTCGTAGACAAAGGCCCTTTTGCCCTCCGGATCAGCCGCGGCGACGGCCTGACCAGGCACGTGGGTGGAGACCGGATGCTGCTGCGAGAGATGCACCCGATAATAGAAAACTACGCCTACTGACCCGGTTTTTCATAGCGACCTCCGTGTTATGCAGACACGTAAGAATTAGTACTATCGAGCACCAAGCGGCACGGCATATAATCGGTAATTAGGTAACAGCCTAAACGTTATGACTTTTGCGACCTTATGCCCCGCCCTGCGTTCCGGTAGCGCTCTGTCTTGCGACAAAGCCCTGTGTAAGTAGACCTGTGGTGGACGGCGTCCCGGCAATTTGAGCAAGATATGTTTCGCCGAGCTTCTCGATGTGATCACTCACATTGTCAAAGTAGTTGAAATGAACCTGTTCTTCGTCAATAATCGTTTCAAATATTTTCACGCTTGTACTATCGCCGTTTTCTCGGCAGACCAACAGAAATTGGTTATATGAATTCACTACTGTCCGGTTTACTTTGACGTGATATCGGTATGTTATGGAATTACATTTTCTACTGTGACCGATACCATTTTATGTGGTGCCGTGATTTCAGCGGGTTATATACCAAAAGTTAGGGAG
>JBKQMK010000508.1:0-15573 GCA_052146735.1 Desulfomonilaceae bacterium
CAAATTGGGAGCAGGAGGTTACCTCTGACATCGCAGAAAAGAAAACACAGAATGGCCTCCTTCCCTCTTTGTCTTCGACAACTCTTCATAGTCTTAAGCGGTCATCCTTAGAGCCTCCGGCGAGACCAGGGACTGAAATTCCTTGGGTGCACCTTCGTCAAGTTACGTGCCCATTCCCAAAAGAAATCTCTGCTTATTCCCTTGCTCTTTTCCGATTGTATGCCCTGCCAATGTTATCCTACACCGTAGGAAAACTCAAAAGGCATTTAATCTTAAGTGAAAAAAATGCAGCGAGGATTTCCTGCGACGCTACCATATCCTACGCCGTAGGACATCATGGGATGAGGTTCATGATTTGTGACCGAGAACACGGCCAAGAATCGGGGAGAGCATTACTTTTGTAGGTCGTGGAGGACTGTTCCAGGGACGAGGCCGTTCACTTCCATCAGGAGTAAATACAACTTAAGTGCTTTTTCAACATGGTGGGAACGCGCATTTCCTAATCCGTCCAAGCGTCTTACCACTTCGGCGGGCAGGCTACAGCTAATCCTTGCCGTTTCTCTCACTTGTTGTCGCCCCCGTGCCGTATATGAACGAGGGTCGAGTTGAACTTCCTGCAGCAACATCCATGCAGCCCTTATCTGTTCGTCTCTGGTCATCGAACCTCCCCCATGGTTTGTCCATTTATCTCAGCATTCAACATACATGCCAGTTGGTTTTTTTTGACGAAGGTGAAAATTCAGTATAAGGCAGTTCCCCGAAAAGCCCCCAGGCGGCATGAGAATCGCTTGCGGCAAAAGGTGTCGGCAGATGCGGATCGCATCAAAGCAAGGAGGATCGAATATTCATAATTTTCTTGGACAACGACATCCTGACAATGAGAGCAAATCATGTGAGGTTCGGCCCGCTTAGTTTTGAGAAGTATTGTATTAAATCTACAGGATTTGTCCAACAGAAGGTCTTGTGCGTCCAATTCAAGCCTCCATCAGTCAACAAGGTCTCAACAACTCCCCTTCAATTCACGAAGATGACGTAATCCGTGACGTCATAGCACGTTTGGTAGGTGACCCGGTGAGGCCGGGGACTGAGAAGGATCGGGAATGGCTTCTATGGAAGAGATTCTATATCTAGGGAATCTACTCCACTGATTCCCTAGTCATGGCATCTCTTCGCGTTTTAGCTTTTTGGAACGTGTCGGTAGTCGCTCGTGTATGTTAGCAGGCCAGGTACGCGGCGCGACGGAGGCGTTCACCATTCAGATGACACCAAGTCCTTGAAGATGCGTTGGCTATCTAGAGTCAGTTTTTTTATGAAAGAAGAGGATTTGGCAGAAACCTTGAGCCACCTTGAAAGAGTACAGGATGACCTGGACGAGAGTCGTTGGGTTGGTGCTTGGTCAAGAGGAAGGTCAGGGGACCTTATGTCTTGTGGTAATAGATGCTGATCGAGTGCTTTGCATCGCCGACGTGCTGGAAGACCCCGTCGAACGCGGCTTGGACCTCTTCCAAGTTGGGGCGCCTGAAAGGATCCAAGTCCATCATGCTCTCCACTGTGGCGGCAATATGCTCAAGCGTCGTATGCTTTTTCAGCAACGGATTGAGCTGAGTTAATCTGGGGCGAGGTTCACGTTCGATCCTGAGTATCTGTTTGATGAGATCCTGGCGGTTGGCGGTCTTTGGAAAGACCATAGGCAGTTTGCCCGTCAATAGCACTGTAAAGATTGCGCCCACGCTGTAAAGGTCGGATGGAAAGACGCTCTTGCCCCTGGCCTGCTCCGGCGCCATGTAGGCGAACGTGCCCACAACCTTTCCCTTGAAAAGGTCTTCAATGGCCCCCTGCCCTACTGCCAGCGCCACTCCGAAATCAATCACCTTTATACGGTTGAGCCTTTCGTTTTCATCGACCATGTACAGGATATTGTCCGTTTTAAGGTCCCTGTGGACTACACCTTTGGCCCGGAGGACTCTCAAACACTCCAAGAGCTGATTAATAATGATTTCCAGTGTCGTCAGGTTCAATCGGCTTTCCGTCGAGAACGGAGGCTTGAACTTTTCTTGCCAGTTTCTCTCAACGAGCTGCGTAAGATTGTCATTTGGATGGTAGCCGTTAATAAGCAGCTTTTCGTCATTCTGTTCCACCATCCCGTGATACTCAACAATATAAGGATGTTGTTCTGGAGACTGCACTCTGGCGTGCATCGCCGCCTCATAGTTTAGGAGTCTCTCCGGGTCCCCGAGAGAGGGAGAGATATGGGCCTTGACCTTTTTGAGCGCCACGATCTGATTGCGGAAAATTCCTATGCTCACCTTTCCCATTGCACCCGAAGAGATTTCACCCAAGACCTTAACTTTCTTTCCTTTGACCTTGTCGGGATTGTCAAGGGAGTCCATGACCAACTTGATCAACCCGGCCATCTCTTCCCTTGTCTTCGAGCTAAAGCAGCGACCGCTCTCCTTTAGATCCTCCTCCGCCCTTTTCTCCATAGCAGCGCGATCCAGCACGGGTTTGTACAACCGGACCGCCAGCGCTCCTCGTGGGTCCCTATACCGATGCTCCCCGTGGTAATCTCCGAAAGCCGTGTAGTACAGTGACAGGAGAAAATTCCAGGCCAGCTGGCCGTGAGGTCTGGCGCTGTAAAGTCGGCGGAGTTCCGTCATCCTCTTAAGAAGATCCGCTCCCCGTCTGTTTTTGCCTTTCAAGAACCGTATGTGGTGCGCAAGTTCCCGCGGATCGTCGAACTCTATGTAGTCGGCCGGCATTTCAAAAAAATTTGAGAAGTCCAGCAGGCACAGAGCTAACAGATGGTTGGACACTCCTTGGAGGCTGTCAAGATCACGTTCGGTCGCGATCAAGAAGTCCAAGAGTTTCTCGTTGAGGAACTCGGAAAGAAGATCCTTGTAATATCCTGAGGCAATCCGATTCACCGCATAACCGCATCGGAACAGGAACCATGCAAGCTGTGTCAGATCTTCTTCTATCTCTTTCCTGGAGTTCTTAGTGAAAAGGAAGAACGACCTTGCGGGCTCATAGTCGACCATGACGTGATGAAGCTCAAGGACGGCCCTCCGTACGAGGTCCGCGACCCGGCTAAGACTGGTTTCCTGAGACTCGTCCTCCTGGTGCACCAAGAACCAGGGGATGAGCGCCGTGGTATCATCGTCCTTCGGGGCGTAGCGTTTCTTATATTTTTCATTTAATTGGTTGAGTTTTCGCCGGATGGCCTGAACTTCTTGATGAGAAGGTCTATGCTTGGTCGGGGCATCTAACCACTTGACCGCGTAGATGAAGACCTTTTGGTCACCCTCGATCTTCTGGATCTCATTGCGGCTGTCAATTAGGACCGCCTGGTTGGAAAACTGTTGGGCCTCCCTGATAATTTGGAAAAGTGTATCCTGATAGGTTACTTCATCTCGTTCCAAACGGGGGAGCAGGTCTCGTATGACTAGAAGAAGATAAGGCGCTGTCTTTTTAAGGATTTTTCCGATCTGCCCGAGAGGGTCGACTTCTCCCTTCTTGGCCAATTCCGCCAATTCAGCGTAATGCTGGATGACTCCATACAGATCTTCTCTAAGGGAATGAGCGTCGTTTTCCATAAATCAGAGCATCCAGAGAAAAACCCGCAGCGCTTCACTGGAGGCCGCGGCGTCTGTGACTTAAGCGACCTTCGGCTCGACGCTCGCGATTGATTGAAGATCCAGTTCTTGCAGACCTCAGCGGTTTCTGCGCTTGGTGGGCAGCTTGATCAGCTTCTTGAAATCCGGTGTTCTCTTGAGCGGTTGGAGCGCCTTGTCGGACAGGGCGCGTTTTATCACCGCTTCACCGCCGGCCTTTACGGCTAGGTCCAGTATGTCCAGGGCCTGTTTCGGGTGGCCTGTCTTGGCATAAACAATTGCTGCATTATAATGGAGCCATTCCGGCTCAAATGGCTCATTCTGGCTCAAAGCCTGCCGGTAGTATTTCAGCGCTGCTTCGTAGTCTCCCATCTCCATGTTCAAATAGACCAGCCGGCTGATAGTGTATGGCATCAAGCGAGGGGTTTGCTGGAGAAGTCTGTGTATTTTTACAGTCTTGCGTGTGTTTCCCAGAACCCAGTGGGCAACTGCAAGATCGGCGAGCGCAAACTGATCCTCAGGGTCTTTTTTCAGCCCTTTGGCGTAGCATTTTATTGCGTGCAGAGGTTGGCGCCTTTTGTACAGAAAGTAGTATCCGAGATGGAAGTCAACCTGGGCGTCGTCCGGATCATTCTCAAATGCCAGCCTGAACGACTTTAGAGCGTCTTCTTCGCGCTCCAACTCCAGGTAGAGATGCCCTAACTCTGTGAGGAATTGGCTGTCCACCGGATTGATTTCAACGGCCCGACGCAGGTAATGGAGAGCCCGACTGTAATCAGATTCGTCAAAATAGATTAAGCCGATGTTGAAATAAGGATCGCCGTTGCCTTCGTCGAGACTGATGGATGCAAGGAAATCGGCCTTTGCCTCGTCGGTCTTGCCCATTTTCCACCAGATGAGCCCTCGGTTGTTGAACAGATAGGCGCTGCCGGTTCCGCTCATCCGTATCGCCGCGTCAATAAGCTGTCTGGCCTCATCCAGACACTCCTCGTCGTATTTCGCAAGCGCCTTCTCGTTCAAGGCCCTGACGATCCTTTCCCGCTCCCATTCCTTCGCACGGGAATAAACGAGATTGCCGGACCTGAGTTGGTTCAATTCTCGCTCTCGTAGTATCACGGAGTAATCCCGGACCTCCATGATATCATCCGAGCAAACGAGTTCCACCGCGAACAGCGGCGGCTTGCCCTCCCCAACGACGTAGTTCAGGTAATGATAGAACCTTCTCTCATCGGGCTCCTCGTGTTCCCAAATTTCATCAGGATTTTCCAGCGTGAAATTAACCCAAGCGAGAAAGTCCGTCTTTTGAAGCCGCAAGCCATCCGCAAGAATCTCGGGAAGTGCCTCAAGAATGGCGCTCTCAGCCGGAAACCTGGGTAGAAGAGGGGGGGTTAGGATAAGAGGATCTTCATCCCACTGAAAAGTATCCTCCAATTCCCTTGTCGCCATCCATAACCTCGGCACATGAGATTCAATACGTCCAGGGCAGCCTTGATTCCCGGTCGGCCGTTTGAGGCCAACCAGCCTTATGTCCTCTGGAGACGATCCGAGCCCGGCCGCTGAACCATGAATTCCAGTATAAATTCGCTTATTCCGGCCCGCTTCGAAAAATCGGACCGCTTTGTCTATTCGCTATGTACTAAAAATACCATGAAGCGGTCGTGAGGTCAATCTGCAGAGACTGCCGGTACCGGGATTTCCCTATGACGCAAACTCACTTAACTATGTGCCGCTTCATTCGGATAGGGGAGTGCAACGGAATCTCAACCAATCGTGCCATAGCACGACCATGCCTGCAGCCACTAACGCTGCTGTTTCCGACCGCAATATGCCGCGGCCGAGGCTTACCGATTCAAAGCCCACATCGATGGCTCTCTTCATTTCCGAGGCATCCAGCCCCCCTTCAGGTCCCGCCAGTATAACTACCTTTTGAGGCGTGCGCTCTTCTAGCGCAGCGAGAATGGGCACGGCTTCAGGCGCGGTGGAAAGGAGCAATCTCACCTCGTCTTGACCCTCCTGTTCAATGAACTGGTCGAAAGTCATGGGAATCTCAATTTCGGGCAAGAAGCCGCGCCGCGACTGGGCCGATGCCGAAGCCACGACAGCCTCCCACCGTTGCTTCTTTTCCGAAGGCCGGCGATTGGCTCGGAGGCTGAGGATCGGAACAAAGCGCGATACGCCGAGTTCGGTCCCGTGCTTTAGAATCTCCTGGACCGGACCGGGGCGGATGGTCGAAAATCCTAATATGATTTCTATCCCTTCCCGCTTCGCAGGCGATCCCGACGCTATCACCGTTCCCTGAACAGTACCCCGCTTGCAGGAGGTCAGTCGGACAAGGTAGTCCCGCGTCCCGTCACAAATCTCCACCTTGTCTCCTGGTTTCAGGCGAAGGACTTTGTAAAGATAACGCGCATCCTGTCCGGAGAAGGAAACCCTGTCCGCGGAAAGCTCTTCCGGAGAGATAAATATCCTTGGACACTTCACTTTATTGCCAAACCACTGCCCCATTCGTTGGGTCTTACCGGGCGAACCGCGTCTTGAGATAGAGTTCGATCCGGTCCAGGCCGATGTTGATGTTTTCAATAGAATTAGTATAAGAAAATCTGACGAATCCTTCTGAATTGCTACCGAAATCAATCCCTGGCGCAACGCCAACTTTGGCGTCTTCAAGAATGTCAAAAGCTAACTTGTAAGAATCATGGGAAAATCGCCTTGCGTCTGCAAGCACATAAAATGCCGCTGTCGGGTCCACCTTTATTCCGAACCCGATTTCCTTGAGCCTCGAAATCATCGCCAGCCGCCGCTGATTGAAAATCTCCTTCATTCCACGTACGTGTTCTGCAGAGTTGGTGAGGGCCTCTAACCCAGCCCACTGGACAAAATCCGCTGCGCTGATGAAAAAATTTTGCGTCATTTTCTGGATGGGCCGGAGATGGTTCGGAAGAGTAATCAAATAGCCCAGTCTCCATCCGGTCATCGCGTAGAGCTTCGAGAAGCCGTTCACAACGAATGCGTTCCTGGTGAATTCCAAGATCGAATGCTCCCGGCCCTCGTATACGAGACCGTGATATATCTCATCGGATATGATGGGAAGTCCTAACCTGGCAAGTCGCTTCATCCTTTCCGGTTCCATGACGGTCCCGGTGGGATTGGAAGGAGAATTAATCAGTATTGCGCGTGTCTTGTCTGTGATAGCCTTCTCCACGTCGTCGGGATTCATCTGAAAGCCATCTTCAGCAGGCGCCGGCACGAACACCGGCACCCCTTCCAAAAAACGTATGAAATTTGGATAGCAGGCGTAGTGGGGATCCGAGAGGATGATCTCGCTGCCGGTGTCCAAGAGTGCCGAAAGGACCAGGAATATGGCGGGTGATGAGCCGGAGGTTATCACCACTTCACGGGGGTCCACTTCAACACCGTATGTCTGCAAATAGTGCCGGGCTATGGCGCGCCGCAATTCGGGTATTCCGATGCTGGGCGTGTAGTGCGTTTTCCCGGCGCGCATGGCGTCTAGACCCGCTTGAATGATATTTTCGGCTGTGTCGAAATCGGGCTCACCAACTTCCAGGTGAATGACATCCTCGCCGTTCGCTGCCATTTCCATAGCACGCTCGAGCACATCCATGACGAGGAAAGGCGGGATCTGTTCGGATTTACGCGAAATCGGAATGTTTCGAGATTTCATATGGGGACTCCGTCTGGTCTTCACTATGCAAACCTGAACTATTATAGTTAAAACCACGTTATTGCTTCAAACTTAATCATTGATTTTCTTGCTCTTTACTGCTAACATAGCGCAACTCTAAGAAAATTCTTTGCTTTCAATGCAAGGTTTTTGTTTATGCAATGCTCGATGACCCAGACCCAGCTGAAACGACTTCTCAAGCTCAGGCTCGGCGGCCGTCTGCTTCTCCTTGTTTTTCTTGGGGCGGTCCTATTTCCCTCAGAAGCTGCCTGTGAAACGCTAGGAATAAAGGACCCCAAGGGCAATTTTGTACCCAAGGTGACCGTCACAGTAGGCCCCAAAGAAGTTGAGATAAAGAAAACCAATCCGCAAGACTCGTTCAGCTCTATTTCTCTGACGCTCAACCCGAAATACCACAGACTCATTCAAAACGTCACACATCTGGATATACAGTGGGTTGATGCCACCAATCACCCCGGAAAAGCGCTTCCCTTCACAGGCCCCCTGTACAACCCGAGCACCAGAGTATTCCGGGCTCCTATGACCAAGTCCTTGAGTCTGAAACTCTTGGACAAGACCAAGGTGAACTTGTTCGCCGGAAAGAGCGTTGCTGACCTGTTCGCACTGAGCGTCGGCGACCAGCCGTTGATCACGTCGGAGGCGGTGTCCGAAAAAGAGCGGACCGTACAGCTCGGAACCGGGCGCGACATATCAATCAATGTGGACAAGACCACCATTGTGTTTAATGAGAACAACTTCAAGAAGGGTGAAATTCTAAACGTGGACAATCGTTCCGGAAGTGATCAGGTACTCGGGGTGGAGCTTCCGGAAAAAGGGCTGCTCTATTATCAAATTATAAGGAAGCCTGAGCAAACCAAGATCCCGCGCGAAAACTGGGATAGATTCACGCTGGCGTCTGATTCCGGTATTTTCATTGTGCTGATTCCTGAAGCGGACCCTGCGCAACTGTCTGAACTTGACGGTAAAGAGATTGTAATCAAGGTATTTCAGGGCAATGTGATCAGGGAGACCAGAAAGATACCGATCAGGACTTCCTCCGATCTCAAGGCTTCAGGGAAAGACTCCGGCGAGCGCGTAGAACCAGTCCAACCTGAGGAGCCCGGCCAGCCGAGTAAGCCTGAAGTTGGGCCTTCTCGAGCAGCGGAGCCTGTTGAAGCTTCCGCGCCTCCCGCGCGGCGAGAGTCCACGAGCCCCGCAGAAACCGCCCAGACGAATCGTCAGTGGGGAGGGCTCTGGTTGTGGATTGTCCAGATTTTCAACCTCGTCCTCTTGGTAGGACTTGCAGTCTACGCAATTTTCTTTATGCTTCCCAAAATCCAGGTTCTCGAGGACCGATTGGCGAAGAACGAGATGTTCATCCATGGCAGCCGAGAGGCCATTCGGGAAGAACTGGACCAGATCAAGGCAGAAATCCTGCGGCAATGTCAAAAGGATCCGGCTCAAGAATGAACGCTCAACCACTCGATAGCCATTAATCATTTAAGGGCCGTCAAGTGCGCCGCTTTACATTGAGTCCAATTGGGGACGCAGGATTGTGGACAAGAAGGGAGTCCTCCGGCTAGAATTCTGACGTTCCGAACCCGGAATAATCCACCGTCGCCTTTAAATTTAGGAGGCAATTAATGATCGGAATCCTTCCGAAACGTTTTTTTCTTACGTCCGGCAGGGGGGAAGCTTCAACCGAGCTGAACGCTTTTGACGCGGCGCTTCTCGATGCAAAGATAGGGGACACGAACCTCGTAAAGTTGAGCAGCATCCTTCCGCCGCGTGCCGAAGAGATCGAACCTTATGAATTGCCCAAAGGGTCACTGGTGCCACTGGCTTATGGGGACCGCATATCATCGGAACCGGGAACAACCATTTCCGCGTCGGTAGCGGTAGGCATACCGGTTGACCCGGCAGACGCCGGCCTTATCATGGAGTGCTCGCGCATCGGTGAGCCGGGCCCCTGTGAAGTTGCCGTGTGCGAAATGGTTCGAGAGGGTATGGAGGTGATACGGGGCATCCGTATTCGCGAAATAAAGAGTATCTCTGCAACCCTCACGGTTCGACGTGTGGGAGCTGTTTTTGCTGCGGTGGTGTTATGTCCCTGACACAATCTGAATGGTTCACAGAAATCTATGGTGAGACAACCGCCTTTTCGGTTCGTTATTCTCGGAAGGTGCTGGACACGAACAGTGATTTTCAAAGGATCGAGATTTTCGATACGGATGCGCTGGGCAGAGTCCTCATACTAAATGGCTGCTTCATGGTGACCGAGACGGATTCTTTCATTTATCATGAGATGCTGGTTCACCCGGCTATGGGGGTTCTGTCTGAGCCGCGCAAGGTCCTCATTATCGGCGGCGGCGACGGCGGAGCAGTCACGGAGGTGGTGAAGTACCCTGCAGTAGAAGCGGTTACGCTCTGCGAAATCGACCCTTTGGTCGTCGATGCGTGCCGGGAGCATTTCCCCGAAATATCGCAAGGGCTTTCCGACCCTCGGGCCCAAGTCGTTTGTGAGGACGGCGCGGCTTTTGTCAAGAATTTTACCGAGGAATTTGATCTGGTTCTTGTGGATTCCACTGACCCGGTTGGTCCGGGTGTGTCGCTATTCGAAACCACCTTCTATGAGTCAATAAAGAAGAGTCTCAAAAAGGGTGGAGCTGCGGTTTTTCAGACTGAAAGCCCCCTTTTCATGGGGGATGTTTTTTCAAAGGCGGTACGCGCCTTGAAGCTCGTCTTTGGATCTGAGGCGGCCACACCCTATTTGGCAACAATCCCGACGTATCCGGGGGGTCTCTGGTCTTTCACGTTCTGCTCTGAGAGGGTTGACCCGGTGAGGAGGGAGCCCTGGGAATTGCCGCGCGAGCTGAGCCGGACTCTTCGGTACTACGATCCGCAGGTGCATTCTGCGGCTCTTGCTTTGCCTGTTTTTGTCCGCAAAATGCTGGAAGACGCGGCTGTTTGACTCAGCAGGGGTTTTGGAGAGCTTGGTAGGCCCATTCGCAAGGTCGGTGACGTGTTTTGAACCGGATCCCAAAAGCTGGAGATCTACAACGAAGCACAAAAATGCCTCAAAGGATTGGTGCCACGGATGTGCGAAGCTCATCCGTGCACGGACGATCCGGTGGACACGTCCGTGGCACCGCCTGTCGAAGCTGCCCCCAGGTTGAGAGACGCTCGTATTCATAGGAATTGGCGTACAAACAAGTGGTACATTCTTCCCGGTTGGACCGACAGCTGAGAGTGTCTCAAGATGGCCTTTGGACGGGTTGTTGGCGTAGGGTCGACGCTCACTGCGCCCTCATTTCGGGCGGTTCGAGAACCGTCCCTACAAGACCCGCATCATATCGCGACCGAATTTCTGGTTTTAAGACAGTTTCATCTTGCCGGTCAACATTCAGGGACCGGCGAGAGGCCGGTCCTACCGTGCAAGCCGCGCAATACAAGTGAAACAAAGCACTTAGGTCAGAATTTGTGAAATCGACAATTTCCCAGGTAACAAGGAGTGCATCACCGGATGCAAGATAATACCTTCCTCGCCTGCTCTTCCAGAGAAATAGTCGCCGGGCGCCCGGCCATCCTCGGCTGTCCTTTGGACATGACATCCACATACCGCGCTGGTACGGGCGCAGCCCCCGATGCCATTCGGATCGCTTCGGACTCCATTGAAACCTACTCCCCGTTCTTCGATGCAGATCTTGAGAACAGCCCTTTCAGCGATCTTGGCAACCTTCCTTTATCCGGTGAATCATTGGAGTCATCTCTGGCACACATAGAAAGAGCGGTCTCTGAGATACTGCACCAGGACGGCCGCCCACTATGTCTCGGAGGAGAACACACGATTACTCTGCCGGTGGCGAGGGCGATAAACGCAGTGCATCCTGGCGCAATAATCATTCACTTGGACGCGCACACCGACCTCAGAGACAGTTACGAAGGGAGCTACATTAACCACGCAACGGTGATCCGCCGAGTACAAGAGATCACAGGGCCGGGCCGATTGATCCAGCTCGGGATACGCTCGGGGACCGCGAAAGAGTTTGCGTTGATGCGCGAGCATGGAACATGGATGCAATGGGGACCAGGCAAGGAGAAAACCCTGCTCCGGAGAGTTGGTACTCGGCCTGTTTACCTTACCCTGGACCTGGATGTACTGGATCCTGCCTGTGTACCGGGAACCGGAAATCCCGAGGCCGGGGGCTGGTTTTATCATGATATGGAACGCCTCTACCTGGCCTTATGCCGGATGCACGTTGTCGGAGCTGATGTGGTGGAATTGAACCCCGGGCTGGACCCTTCCGAAGTGGGGACCATAACGGCAGCCAAGATTGTCAGGGAACTGCTGCTAATTCTCGGCGTGAATCGGTGAGCCCGTAAGCGGCATAAAGGATTGCAGGCGCAAAAATCTGAACGCGCGATCGGACTTAAAGTTGACACACAGGAATTCCATTGATACACACAGCGTCATGCAAAGAATTCCGCGTGCTTTCAGCATATCTTGGCCCACGATCCCTTCCAGATCCTTTGTCTTCTCCCTTGTACTAGTCTACATAACTTGCTTAGCGGCAGCAGGAGCGCTCGCCGGGGATGATACCGTCCAGAAGTCTCAAGTTCCACGTGGGGGATGTCCTGATCTCATTGATTTGATTAAAGACTTGACACCAGTGGTAGTTAACATCTCCATAGAGAGACACATGCTCCAGAACAGCTCCACAGAACCCCCGCCGCTCTTCCGATCCCGTCCCGGCTTTTTCGATGAACGTGGCAAGGGAAGAGACAGATTTCAGACGGACAGTCTGGGCAGCGGATTCTTCTGTGATACCAGTGGACACATTGTCACAAATGCCCATGTGGTGGAGGGAGCGGGAAAAATTCTGGTGACGCTCTCAAGCGGGACTGTTGAGTCAGCAAAGGTGGTAGCAGTACATCCGAGGGTCGACTTGGCGCTTCTCAAGATCAATTCCCCGTATGCCCTGCAAAAAGCAAAGATAGGGGACTCTTCAAAAATTCAGGTAGGAGAATGGGTTTTAGCCGTAGGAAACCCTTTTGGCCTTGGAAGGACAGTCACTGTGGGCATTGTGAGCGGCAAAGGACGCTTCATCGGCCTGGGACCTGACGACAACTTCATCCAGACCGACGCGTCCATTAATCCAGGCAACTCAGGCGGCCCGCTGTTCAATA
Organism: Desulfomonilaceae bacterium; assembly: GCA_052146735.1. GTDB lineage: Bacteria > Desulfobacterota > Desulfomonilia > Desulfomonilales > Desulfomonilaceae > CAWBBA01. The sequence goes on from JBKQMK010000508.1 coordinate 12,481, forward strand.
TGGCGGGAGAAGTAATAGGGGTCAATACGGCGATTATCGCATCTGGCAAGGGGATCGGCTTTTCGATTCCGGTGAACTACGTGACGGAACTCATGCGATCTCCTATGAATGCCGAAAACATTTTCCGCGGGTGGCTTGGAATTTACGTCGAAGACGTCACCACCGAGCAGGCGCGGCAACTGGGGCTGGGTAGTCCTCGCGGAACTTTTGTGGACGAAGTTCTCAATTCCACTCCCGCATACAACGCTGGTCTGAGGAAAGGCGATCTGATACTGGATGCGGACGGCAAAACCATCCGGAACGGCCGCCACCTTTCACGCCTCGTCGCGGCTGCCAAACCGGGTGATCTGATAAGAATGAAGGTTATGCGAGGAAAGCAGACGCATACCGTGGATGTAATTATAGGCAAGTCCCCGGAATAGATTGATCCGATTCCCTACTTATAATCCCGGCCAATTCTTCGACAGCCCTTTCTAGGTCATCGTTAATAATCTGATACTTGAACATTCCGGCCTTTTCCATTTCACAGGCAGCGTTGGTCATCCTGGTCTGTATGGATTCCTCTGAGTCGGTGCCTCGAAGTCGGAGCCTTTGCTCCAAAACGGCCATGCTGGGAGCCGTTATGAAGATTCCCACGGCCGCGGGGATCTTCCTGAAGACTTCTTTCGCACCTTCCACATCAATATCAAGGATCATGGGGATCGCTGATTCCAGGGTATCGTTCACAGGTGCCACGGGGGTGCCGTACAGATTTCCATGAACCTCTTTCCACTCCAGGAATTCGTCGCACTCTATCATCATTCGGAATTTTTCGGTGCTGACAAAATAGTAATCCACTCCTTCGGTTTCACCCTTCCGCGGCGGCCTACTGGTGCAAGAGATAGAATAGTGTATCTGCGGAAATATCTGCCTGATCCTGGAAATCAGGGTGGATTTTCCCCCGCCTGATGGCGCTGATATGACGAAAAAAGTTCCTTTTCCCATGTCTTTTCCCTGTACCTCTCACTGACCGGCCGTGCCACAGAAGAGTGCCGCTTTAATGGCATGGATTGGCATGGCAGGTCAATTGCAATTGGGCTATAATCAGTCTATAGATACGTGGTCGGCAAGCCGGCTGCCTCGACGCCGCTGAACTTTAGACGGGGAAAAATAAATGCAGCCGACCGAAGAAGGATCAGAATGGTTAGAAAGAGTTTTTTCGGAATTTTGCTCGTGATGAGCCTTGCCGCGATAGTTTACGGCGGCTTCTTCCGGAAGTTTCTGATTTTTGACAACCTTGAGAAATTCGACAAACTTAAAGACGTCGGAATCTCTATTAAGATCCCCGGATATGAGCAGAAAAAAGATGAATTCACAGTCCAATCCCAATGGTTCACAGAACCGGAAATGGTCAATGCTACTACCTTTGAAGGGATTGGCAAGTACAAGGACGGGCGTCTGATTTCCAACTATCCTGACTTGCGAATGCTCAAGGGCCGGCGTCCCTGTCCTACTTGAATCTAGCATTGGCCGCAGGTCTGCGGTCCGCCCATGGATTCAAGCCGGTGGGAAATGGCTTCATCCGTGAATAATCCTGGCCGACACTCGGATGCGTCTTTAGGGACAGGGCAGTTTGCTTGCAAAGTCCGTCACTCGTCCCGGCAATTTCGGAAAAGGTTTCATAAACGTGGAAAAAATCAGGTTGAAGGTTCAGTTAGGTCTTGCGGCGCTCTTCAACATAGGGCTGGTCCAGTGGCATTTCATTTGCTTTCCGGTTCTGAATTGTCATTCCTGCCCGACTTCAATTTTTGCCTGCCCAATGGGTGTGATCGGCCAGTGCGTTTCATTGGGAATCGTTCCGTTAAGCGTAATCGGCGGGATGGCTGTGGCTGGATTAGTGGCGGGAAGATTTTTGTGCGGTTGGGCCTGCCCGTTTGGACTCGTGCAGGAACTTCTCTACAAGATCCCGTACGTCAAGTTCCAAATTCCTTCTTGGATGCGGTTCATCAAATATGGGATCTTCGTGGGACTTCTGGTTCTTGTTCCCTACTTCCTTAGCCCTTCCTTTCCGCTCTATTTCTGCCGGCTTTGCCCTGTGGCTACAATAGAATCCGCGATACCTTGGGCGGTAATCAACGGCACCACCGATGTCGTGACTCTTTCCGTTAGGCTGGCGATACTTTTTGCACTCATTATCTTGATCATGGGACATCGTCGGTTCTTCTGCAAGGTTATCTGCCCCCTGGGCGCGTGCCTATCGGTTTTCAACCGTTTCGCAGCGGTATTTCCGGAACGGACTTCGGACTGCATCGAGTGCGGGACCTGCAACAAGGTGTGCCCCATGGAGACCACTCAGGGCAAGAAGGATTTCGGCGTATTTGACGACCGAGCGGAAGAGTGCATATCCTGCCTGGAATGCCGTAAAAAGTGCCCCACTGCGGCCGTTCGTATATGGGGGTAACCGGTGGTCTTTACCAGAAAGAGTAGCCGTGGAGAGACTTCTTGCAAGAAAGCTCTCTCCGAACGGATCTTCAAGAACTCTCGATGAGGCGGCTCAGGCCGACTCCCATAGCTATAGAGCTACAACGAAACATGAGAACGCTCGAAGCATTGGTGCCACGGACGGGCCGTCCGGCTCGTCCGCGCACGGATGAGCTTTGCACATCCATGGCACCCTGAGTTCAATATTTGGCTATCGAGGACGAGCATTTCCATAGGATACCCTATCAAGCAAGTGACATGGTGGTCGCCATTTCGAGCGGGTCTCCGGAGCGCAGTCAGGCCATGCCGGTCGCAGCGTAGGAGATCTGCCTGAAACGGCACTCGCTGTTTTGATGAAGTACCACTCGCTTGAAAGCGCATTGGTAGCACGCGTCTCGGCCCAACGAATCACGCGGTACAAGCGGTCTCGTCGTTTGACGCGACGGATAGGAAATGGTTGATTACTCGAACAAACGGGGAACACGCCGGATGCGGGACTCCGCGGTAGGTTCTTAAACCCTCATAGACAGGTCGATAACGTGGCCGGATGGGTTAATCCAAACCATAAAGCTGGAAGGTTTCCTTTTCTTGGCTCTCGTCTTGATTTCGTTCAGGCGGGCTGCGGGTAGGTCG
>JBKQMK010000509.1:0-9895 GCA_052146735.1 Desulfomonilaceae bacterium
CTGTGGGCAATGACTTTGTCGATTGGGACGACTACTCCTTTGTAACCGCAAACTACCATATACAGTCTATTTCACTCGATTCTTTGCGCTGGATGCTGACCACTTTTTACCAGGGGGCATGGCACCCCTTGACATGGCTTTCACACGCCGTTGACCGAAGCCTGTGGGGGTTGAATCCCGCGCCTCATCGACTGATCAACATAATTCTGCACACGCTCAATGTGCTCCTCTTTTACTCGCTGAGCATAGGGCTGCAGGACGCCTGGGTCGAGCGAAATCCTCAGCGAGAGACCATATCATCCGAATCGAGATTCGTGGCTGCCTGGACGGCTGCGCTCTTCTTCGGGATACACCCTTTGCGGGTTGAGTCCGTAGCCTGGATTGCCGAAAGAAAAGACGTCCTCAGCGCCTTTTTTTATTTGGCGACCATAATCACGTATCTGGGTTACGCTCGCGTTGCCTGCGCGGAACAGGATAAGAAGTGGCGCTATTTGCTTTCGGTGGGGGCTTATTTGCCCGCGGTCCTATCAAAACCGATGGCGGTGACTCTGCCTTTTGTCCTTATTCTCATTGATTATTTCCCGCTCTACAGACTCAATAAGTCCAATATCGGCATGCGAATCTGGGAAAAGAGCCCCTTCTTTGTATTGGCAGCGGTCGCTGTGGGCATGAACATCGCCGCGAAATGGGGAGAGGCTATACCATTTTCGTACGTCCCGGCCGGCCTGAGGATCATGAACGGCTTTCATGCAATGGTGTTCTACGTGCAAAAGTCCGTGCTACCGTCTCATCTGCTTCCACTCTATCAGTTGGATAGAGGCATCGATTATTTCGGCCCGACATTTGTGTTCTCCGCGATGGCCATTATTGGTGTCACAGGTATTTGTATCCGGCAGGCTATCAAGAATCATCGTGTGTGGGCTGCAATATGGTTTTATTACGTGATCACGCTGGTTCCCGCGTTAGGTCTGTTTCTGCCGTACCGCCATGCCATGGCCGACAGATACTCTTATCTTTCCACCTTGGGCTTCTGGCTGCTGGCCGGGTTAGGAGTAGCACGCCTCTGGAACGCTGCGGGAAGGTCCCGACACGTCATGGTCCTAAGGGTGGGGTTTGTTGGGGCGATGTTGGCTGTAGCGATCGGGTACGACTACGCGACCCAGAATCAGATCGGCGTCTGGAAGAATTCAGAAACTCTGTGGAGTTATGTGATCAAGCAATCGGACCCAGTCCCGGACATGGCATATTTCGCAATCGGCAAGGAGTTGGAGAGAAAAGGGGACCTGGCCGAGGCAATGGCGAATTATAAAAGGGCTTTGTCACTCAGTCTGGAGAATAACAGGTTCAAAGGAAGGATGGGCGCCATCCTGGCCAAGCAAGGAGACTACGCAAGCGCTTTGAGCATCTACAGAGGGATTCTGGAAGCCGAACCATCAAACCCTGCAACATTCGTTGACATAGGCCGCGTTCTGGCAATGATGGGCCGTTACGACGAAGCGACACAGTCTTTCGAGAGGGCACTGGAGCTGGATCCAGACTATCTTCCCGCGTTTCCGATGCTCATGGTGGCATACCTTGAGAAGAACCAGATCGTCCGCGCTCGCAAGTTTTATCAAAAATTTATAGAAAAAGGCTTTACAGTGGATCCGGATATTGAGGAGCGCCTTGGAGTCTTAACGGATGTTCGGGCGGACTATAGATGACAAGGAGTCGCGGAGGCGTGAATCCGAATGATGAAGTGCACCTCCGATGTTGCCGTGAGATTGTGATTGATCAGTACGGAGATGGCAAAGTACGCTCGGGGTAACCGCGAAAAAACTCTCTGCGGAGCAAGGTTGCTAATCATGCCCTATTCGGAATACCATCCTGTGCGAATGCCTCATAATAGAAGGAGAAGTCTGATCAGTCGCGGCGACAATCAACAGCTATGAATATACCCAGATCAGTTCTCCCCATCGCCCTTGTCGGCATTTTCTTTGCCTTGACGTTTGCTGTTCACCACAAAGCATTCACGGCACCCCCTCAGTACGACTCGGCCTACTTGCTCAAAGACAATGAATACTTATTTAACGTTGGCTTAGCGCAGGTCATCAACATTTTCCCGCAGCGCCCCGTTCCGATGATCACGTTTTACATCAACTATCTCGCATCAGGAATTAACCCGTGCTATTTTCGCGTAGTTAACGCTTTCTTGATGGCGTGCGCAGCCGGGGTAGTGGTTTTGTTACTGAAGTATATATTGGAAATCCCTGGGATCACAGTTCATGGCACGGCGAGCCAAAAGCGAATGGTGAGCATTGGTCTGGGGCTGGTTTTTCTGTTGCATCCCACAACCATCTACGTGGTCGTGTATGTTTGGCAAAGAACGGCACTAATGTCAGGGTTGTTCTTTTTTTTGGCGCTCGCCGCATACCTGGCGACTCGAACAGGTCGAATCCCTAATGTCGTAGTGGGCTATGCGGCATGCGCGGCTATGTTTCTTCTGGCTATTGCGAGTAAAGAAAATGCGATTGCCCTTCCCGTAATATTGTTGCTGGCGGAATTGGCTTTATTTAATGCGAGCTTACGGGACCTGCTTAAAAGGTCGGTTGTAATCGGTTCCGTGGTCCTGATCGCTCTGCTGGCTCTATCGTTTGTCGAGCGTCCTCACGGGAATATGTTAAGCCACGGAGGAATCTTGAAGACTATAGCCCGCTATTACGAAGAGAGCGGATTGACGCTGGCCCAAGTGGCAATGGGCCAATGCGTGGTATTTTTCGAATATCTAAAAATGCTGGTCGTGCCTCTCCCGTCAAATGTTCACCTTATAAGCGCGCAACTCATACCCTCATCGATCACCGAGCTTCCCGTAACGGCCCCGGCAATCGCCGGTGTTGTTGCGATCACCTGTTTTGCAGGCATTGGCCTTCTCCGGAGGCGGCCGTTGGTGGGCTTTGGGACCCTTTTCGTCATGGTCAGCCTTCTGCCGGAAGCCCTTGTGGTGCCTCAATACCTGTTCTTTGGGTATCGAGTGTTCGTACCGATGTTCGGGCTATTGCTCATCGCCGCAGACGGCATTCTATTCTTGATTGACCTGCCTCAAAGTGGGAGATGCAAGCTCGCGATGAAGATGGGACTTACCTCCGCGCTTATGGCCGCGATACTTTTATTGAGTTATGCGACGGTGTCCAAAGAAGCATTGTGGATGGATCCTATTGCCTTCTGGAAAGACGTCTACGAAAGGTTGCCGCGGAACGACGAGAGGGTCGAAAAACACGCCAGGATCCAAGCATTGAACAATCTGGGTTATCATCTGCAAACCAGGGGAGAGACTCAGCAAGCGATTGAGCTTCACCGGAAAGCCATGCAGGTAGACCGCCGAATCGCCTACACCTATATTTGCTTGGGGGCAGCGTACGCTCACGTAGGGCAAGTGGATGATGCGGCTGCCACGTACAGGGAGCTTCTACGCATCGATCAGAACAATTCAGACGCCCATGCAGGGCTGGCCGCAGTCTTGCTGAAACAAAACAAACTGGATGAAGCTCTCGAACACTTCAAAAGGGCGGAGGAACTTAAACCCGGCCATCCGGGGATTAATTACGGAATGGCCACAGTTTGGCTCATGAAAAATGACTATTCCTCTGCCATGCCGTATTTGCAGCGTACCATCGAGTCTGATCCAAATCATGTCGAAGCGCACTACAATATTGGGAAGATCCTAACGGATGCCGGCAAGACTGCCGAGGCGATTGATCATTTCAACAAGGCTCTGGCAGTGGATCCTAAATTCTGGATGGCCCACAACAATCTCGGTGTAATATTCGCTACGACAGGCAGACTGTCTGAAGCAATCGACCATTTTCGCGCGGCCCTCAAAATCAACCCTGACGACGTGCCAACACAAAAGAACCTCGAAACAGCTCTGGCAACGTTGGGGTCCGTGAATACAAAATAAGCGTTCACAGAGACTTCCCTCATCCTTCAGGAACGTCTCTTCTACGAATCGGCATGAAAAGAGGCAAGAACCGGGGAAACCTTCTATCTAAGAAGAACGGCCTCCCCGATTCCATACGGTTGGTTGCCACCGTTATGATAGCACATCACCCGAATAGACATGCTTCGGTCATTCAGATAAGAGCGCCTTGAGTTCCTTGTTGAACTCAGGCACCACCTTAAATAGGTCACCAACAACCCCGTAGTCCGCCTTGGTAAATATCGGAGCCTCACTGTCTTTGTTGATGGCAACAATAACCTTTGACGACCCCATGCCCGCCAAATGCTGAATAGAACCGGAAATGCCGCAGGCAATGTACAGATTCGGGGTCACTGTCTTACCGGTTTGCCCTACCTGATCTGAGTGGGGCCTCCATCCCGCGTCCACCGAGGCTCTGGACGCGCCAACCGTGGCTCTGGAACCGAAGATAGCGGCCATCTCTTCGAGAAGAGAGTAGTCTGGTCCGCCCATTCCCCGGCCGCCAGATACGATGATTTCGGCCTCGGTAAGGTCTACCTTGCCGCTGGTGTCCAAGTTGAGATCCTTGGTCACGTAGGTCGATCGAGCGGTATCCGGGCTGAATGAGACCTTTTCGACTGTTCCGGCTTTTGGGTTTTCGGTGATTTCCAGCACGTTAGGTCTTGCTGAAGCAATCTGGGGTGATTTGGTCGCGGTCCACTGGGCGTAACATTTCCCCGCATACATAGGTCGTTTACCGACGAGTGTTGAGCCTTCGAGTTCAAATGACACGCAATCCGCTATGGCCGCCACACCAAGTTTGGCAGCGGTTCGGGGCGCCAGGTCCTTGCCCTGCATAGAATGACTGATTAACACTATGTCGGGCTTCTTTTCCCCGATGAGGTGGGCCAGAGCCTGGGCATAATATTCAGAATTGTAGGTGTCCAGTTGCGGAGCTTCGGCGACATAAACGGTATCCACTCCGTAGCGTGCCAGGTCAGGAGCAAATTGCTCGGCCTGCGAACCCAGCAGGCACGCACTGAGCGTCCCTCCCAGGTGGTCGGCCAGTTTGCGTCCCTCGCTTGCCAGTTCGAAAGCGGTCTTCTTTATTTTGCCCGCTTTAATCTCTCCATATATCATGATGTTCGACATCGGTTATTCCCCTCTGCTTGTGAAATCCTATAGAAGGCTTATGAAGCTCATGTCCGTCAGATCACCTTGGCCTCGTTACGGAGCGACTGGACAACTACCTTAGCTGCTTCAGCGGGTTCCATGTTCTCAAACTTCTTGCCCGCCTGCCGTTCCGGAGGCATGGTGAAATTCCGAGCTTGTAATGTCGCTACGGCGTTGACGCCCAAATCTCCCGCGGTCTTCTGATCGATGGGCTTCTTTTTTGCCTTCATGATACCGGGAAGGGATGCGTATCGGGGTTCATTAAGGCCTTTTTGAGATGTCAGAACGCAGGGCAAGGGGACCTCGACCGTCTCCTTGCCTCCTTCCACGTCTCTTTCCACAGTGGCGGTCTTTTTGTCCTCGGAGACTTCAACTTTGGTCACGAGTGTGACCTGTGGAAGTTGTAGTAATTCGGCCAACATTGCCCCGGCTTCACCAAAATCGTCGTCGATGGCACGGTGGCCGCAGAAAATGACGTCGTACTCGACCTGTTTGGCTGCCGCTGCAAGCGCCTCGGCGATAACGTACGGGTCGCCCTGGTTGAGATTCTCGTCATTGATGTGAATTCCTCGGTCAGCACCCATGGCGAGGGCGGTGCGGAGGGCTTCCGTTGTACGATCAGGACCGACGCTGAGTATCACCACTTCTCCTGCCTTGAATTTTTCCTTGAGCTTAAGGGCCTCTTCCACACCAAACTCATCGTAAGGATTGATGATGTACTTTATACCATCGGTCACGATTCCTGTCCCGTCCGGCTTTACCTTGATCTGTGTTTCCGTGTCGGGGACTTGTTTCAGGCACACCAGTGATTTCACTGATAATCCTCCTTTCCATAATTGACTCTGGTCAGGTCGTCTATAGCGTCTCCGGGCCAGCCTTTGAACCTGGAGCTTCAGAATGAAGGGGCTCGCTTTACCGTTCCCGGACTCTGCCCGGAGAGTAGAACCAGATCGGGAACTTACGCGCTCTAACTCGGTTTCGCCTGCAAGAAGCGGTTATAGCCTCCTGCAAGGCTTTAGCAGGCAGAACCCGCGACCGAGCGGACAAGACCTTTTAGGCCCCTCACACTTCCTTTTCCCGCCAGGGAAGAGGACAAAGGGATCTCCAGGAAAACTTATAGATTTTAGTGAGGGTTGACATCTGAGTCAAGTGAAAACACCGCAATACGGGTACGTTTGATGCGGGCGCTCCTCTGTAGTATGATCTTTAATACAAAAATATAGGGGGTGAATTATGACTACTCCGACTGTCAGTGACAGTATTTTGAAGCAATTGTTAACAGATCTACGCACGATTGCGGTCGTAGGCATTTCGACGGATCCCCGCAAAGACAGCCACATGGTTGCCGCGTACTTAAAGAAGCATGGGTACCGAATAATACCGGTGAACCCCGGCGCAGATGAGGTTCTGGGCGAAAAGAGCTACCCGGATCTCCGGGCCATACCTGAGCCTGTGGACATCGTGGACGTTTTCCGCCGCCCGGAATTTCTGCCCGAGATCGCAGAGCAGGCCGTGGCAATTCACGCAAAGGTGCTCTGGATGCAGAAAGGCATCAGCAATGAGGAGGCTACGCGAATCGCCAGACAAGGCGGTTTAACAGTAATAGAAGACACCTGACTTATGCAAGAATACGCCCGGCTGGTTGCCGGCAAGTAAAATAAAACGGTAAGTGCTCAACGGGCAGGCAGGATTCACCGCATAGTGCGCCGAGAACGCGGAGATGAAAAATCGCTTGTACTAAGTACATGAGCCACGGAGGTACGGAGTTTGGCTGGTATTTCTGTATTTGGAGGATTTCCCAAGGAATGCGTCGACTATTACACAGAGTTGGCACAGAACAACAGCAAAACGTGGTTCGACGGGCACAAGAATGATTTCGAAAAATATGTCATGGGACCCGCGCGCGATTTTGTGTCAGAAATGGGCAGATTTTTGGCAAAGATCTCTCCGAAAATCAACGCAGATCCCCGTGTCAACAGATCGATCTTTCGCCCCTACCGCGACATCCGATTCAGCAAAGACAAAACCCCATATAAGACCCATCTCGGGATCTTCTTTTGGGAAGGTTCACGTGCCAAAATGGAGTGTTCCGGATACTACTTTCATCTCGAGCCGCCGACGGTGTTCCTGGCTGCGGGTATACACTGCTTCTCTCCGTCGCTGCTGGGAGCTTATCGGGATTCGGTCGTGGATCCGAAACATGGGCCGGAGCTGATTAAGGCAATAAGACAAATCTCTAAGCTTAAAGGCTACTCCATCGGGGGCACACATTATAAAAAGACGCCGCGGGGCTACAACGCTAATGACGAAAATGCGGCAATGCTGCTGCACAACGGTCTGTATGCATGGATCGAAGATGGGATTCCTGCCGAATTCTACTCAGCACAGATCCTGGACTACTGTATTGACAGGTTTAAGAAGATGTCGTCGCTACACAGATGGCTGGTGGACATGACGGCGCGGGCAGGGACATAATCTAAAGGTTTCTTATTGCGCGCGGAGTTTGGTCCAAGACGACCGTCTCGCGGGCGGAACCGAGATGAAGGACAAAGACAAGCCAAAAAGAGAACTCCTGAGTGAATTGGCTGACCTTCGCGGCCTGCTCTCTGACCTCGAGAATTTGAAGCAAGATTTCGAGCAGGACAACCAGAGGCTCCGAGAGAGTGAAGAGCGCTTCCGACGTCTAGTTGAACTCTCCCCTTACGGTATCGGCATAGCGAGCGACGGGGTGGCCGTGTTCATCAACGATGCGGTGGCCAAGATGTTAGGGGCGCGAAAGCGATCTGAAATAATCGGCAAGCCCGTGGTGAGCTTCGTCCACGAAATTTCCATGCCAGCGTTCGAGCATATGCGCCAGGTCATCCAAGAAGGCAAGCCGATTATATATTCGGAGCAGAAATTTGTCCGTCTTGACGGTGAACTTGTGGATGTGGAAGTGACGGCAATCCCGTTCACGTACGAGGGAAAACCGGCAGTGCAAGCCATGTTCCATGACATCACGGACCAGAAGAAGGCCGAGAGGGCCCTCCAATTGGAGAGGCAAAAGTTCCAGAGCCTGACCGAGCAGGCGCCCTTTGCAATGGCGATAATAGCTAAGAACGGGGAGTTTCAATATATAAACCCCAAGTTCAAAGAAATGTTCGGTTATGACTTGGACAACGTTCCCGATGGAAAGCAATGGTTCCGGCGGGCCTATCCGGATCCTGCATACAGGCATGACGTGATCTGCTCCTGGGTCGCGGATTTTCACGACGCCAAGGTGGGACACACCAGGGAACGGATCTTTACCGTAACCCGCGAGGATGGCTCGGAAAGGATAATCCATTTTAGGCCGGTCCAGTTGGAAAACGGCGATTATTTGATGACGTGCGAAGACGTTACAGAGCGGAAACGAATGGAGGAAGCCGTTCAGGAGAGTGAGAAGCTATAACGAAGCCTAGTTGACACCATGAACGAAGGTTTTGGGATTCAGGACCAAAACGGCATCATAACTTACGTCAATGAAAAGATGTGCGCAATGTGGGGGTATTCAAGAGAGGAAGCACTCGGCCGGCCGGTGACAGATTTTCTCGACGAAGCTAATGTTAACCTTCTCAATGCGCGGATGGCGGAACGAAAACACGGCCAAAGCTCGTCCTACGAGATTGTGTGGACAGGTAAAGATGGCCGGAAGATTCCCACCATTATGTCCCCCCGGCCGTTATACGGCTCACAGGGGAATTACGTCGGAAGCTTTGCCGTCATCACAGACATTACAGAGCGCAAGAACGCGGAAGATCAAATCAAGGCATCTCTCAGCGAGAAAGAGGTGCTTTTGAGAGAAATTCACCATCGCGTAAAAAATAATCTCCAGGTGATTTCGAGTCTGCTGCGACTCCAGTCGCGGAGCGCTCCTGGCAAAGAATGGCGGCAGATCTTTTCCGAGAGCCAGAACCGGCTGCAATCAATAGCGCTCATTCATGAATTGCTATACCGATCGAAGAATTTGACGGACATTGATTTCAGAGCATACATCAACAGTCTCACGGTCCAGCTTTTTTATGCATACGGTATCACCGGTTCGCGGATTTCGTTGAAAACAGAGGTGGTATCAGCTCCTATGGCGATCAATGTCGCTGTTCCATGTGGATTGATCGCCAACGAACTCATTTCCAACTGCCTTAAACACGCTTTCCCGCCGGACAGGAAAGGCTTGATCACCGTTTCTCTTACTTCCGTCAACGACGACTATGAATTTGTCATCTCGGATGACGGCGTGGGCCTCCCCGAAACAGTGGATGTCGAAGGCGGGAAATCGCTGGGGCTGAGCCTCGTGAATACTCTGGTACAGCAGTTGAAGGGAGAAGTGGAGATCAAGCGGTCGCCAGGCACTCAATTCCGGATAAAATTCAAGGAAATCAAGCCGGCAGAGAGGTGCGTGTAATGAAGAATTTGCTGAGGACTATGTCGCTGACTTATGCCGCAGGAAGCGTTGGGGGCTTTGTCAACGCTCTGGCGGTATGGGTCTTTGGCGTGCTCGCAATTACCGGCACGCTGGGGGTGAAACTTGCGCCGACCCTAACTCCCGCGTTGCTGTATCCGCGTCTTGTGTGGGGAGGTCTCTGGGGATTTCTGTTCTTGCTACCTTTTTTTAGGAACTCCCCTGTTTTGAGGGGAATCGTCTACAGTTTGGGTCCGACCCTGGTTCAACTCTTTGTCGTCTTTCCATTAGTGGCGAAGAAGGGGCTCCTTGGACTGCAACTGGGGGCGCTCACACCTCTGTTTGTCGTATGCTTCAATATCATCTGG
>JBKQMK010000510.1:0-8715 GCA_052146735.1 Desulfomonilaceae bacterium
CCTGACGGAAAGATTCGGGGACCTCATGGGGCAGAAGCGCCGCATGAAACCGTGAAGGACCCCAAGATACAGACCGCGGCAATGTGTGCCTACTGCCACTCGGCAGGTAAAAGGGTGATATCAAAACAGACTCAAACTTTTTTGGAGTGGCGGGATGATTTTCACAAACCGGGGCTGGGTTCTCAGCAATGTCAGGATTGCCACATGCCGCGAACGCTTCGCAAGTCCACTGCGGATGAAGACGTACCGGTGAGAGCAATTGCAAGGCACTTGTGGACTGGCGGTCACTCGCCCCGGCGTATCTCTGGAGCATTGAGCCTGGTCATTGTGTCCGAAAAGGATTCAACCTCCGCTCTCGGATTTCACATCATTAACATAGGGGCTGGCCATTCCGTTCCCACAGGGTCTAACCGACGAGGCATGTATCTTAAAGCGGATGTGGTTGACGGCAATGGCAAGGTTGTCGCCAAGCAGGACTGGTTGTTTGCTCCCTGGTATGGAGATCGGCCTGATAACAAAGCTTTCCTGGAAGAGGACAAGAAACGACCTGATGCAATCTCGGCCAGTATGGCTGACGCGCAGGGACCACACGAAACAATCTTGCGAGCAGGGGAGGAACGTATCCTCACGTGGGACCCGAAGTTAAAATCAGGGAAATATGAAGTCCGTGCAAGTCTCGTCTATGACTTGAATCGGTATAACGATCCTAAATTCCAGGGAGACCAGACCACCATGTTTCGTAAGAGCCTTCCCTTTAAGGTGAAATAAGAGTCGAGAGTTTGAGCACCTCACAGCGGCGTGCCGGAGATTCTTGTGAGGAGTGAAAGCCTCCTCAGCGCCCCTGTCAAGCCGCTGTGAGAGCCTGCTGCCCATCCGCGAGAGGGAAGTCCACCACAAATTCTGAACCACCGTTGTTGGCACAGTCTTCAACGGACTTGCAGTGGTCGCAATACTCCACGTCCTCCGGTGCGTTCGTTTCAGCAACTACCAGGAGCGGACACCGCTGACTCTTGAACGACAGCTTGAACCCGTAAAGCTCTGAAAACATTCTGATCCGTAACAGGTCGATTCCCTTACCCCCGGCGTTAAAAGAATACGGCCTACGGCTCGAATAGCTTTCCGTTTCCTGAACAGGGTAGAACCCCTCAAAAATCAATTCCTTATCCTTGTCCGGAATTCCTATGCCTGTGTCCTTGACAGTGAAGACGTACCTGTCCCCCTTCACGCGGCCTGTTACGCTGACCGTTCCGTGATCCGGCGTGGCTTCTATGGCATTACGGATCAGACCCTCCATTATTGCCTGAAGCACATGCCCTGGGATTAACAATTCCGCGTGGTTTTCAAGGTTAAAATCCAAGCTGACCTTTCGCCCCTCACGTTCGGCTTTGGAGCGAATGTAATCAAAAACATTAGCGCCGAATTCTTTAATGTTGATGCGTTCTAACTGGTCCTGTCTAGTGGGAAAGGTCTTTTCCAACCATTTGTGGATCATCGACGCGGCCTGTTTTATCTCAGGGGTCCATTCCGTCTGAACTTCCATCAGGTCCAAGGCCGCTTGCAGGAAGCCCGTAATATAACGCCGCTCAAAGGAATACCCCGTCATTATGATGCTTTCAACCTGAGACTCCAGGCGGTTAAGACTCTGGACATGCCTGTTCATTCTTGCCAGCGCACGATCAAAATCGGTCAGGCCCATATCTTGGAGTCTCTTTTCCATGGTGACAAGCGTGCCGCGCAGAATGGCAAGGGGAGTTCTCAACTCATGGGAGAGATGGTTCAAAATTTTGGATTTGACCCGGTTCAGGTCTTCCAATTCGCGGTAGGAATTCATCAACTCATCGAAGAACGTGGCGTTCTCAAGCGCCAACGCTACAACTCCGGCAAGAGAAGAAAGCACTTGAACGTCTTCTTCGGTGAATTGGCCGTCCTTCTTGTTCATCACCACGAGCACACCGATGGTTTTTTCTCGTGTGTTCAGAGGGACGATGATTTCGTTGCGGATTGCAAAACCCGTTCGAGTCTCAAACGGTTTGAAAAATTGTGGGTTTTCTATTGGATCGTTGATTAAGGCAGGTTCGCCGGTTTGAAACACCTGGCCGCTTATGCTCCTTTCCAGGGGCAGCCGCACATCCGAAGATCGCGGCGGAATAAGGCCCTTGTCGTCCTGAACTTCACGCCAGTAAAGATCTCCCTGGTGTTCGTCGTGCAGAAGAAGTCCTGCGGCTTCGGTATCCAACGCGGCCCTTAGTTCAGTGACCACGACTGACAGGAGATGGTCCAGATCCAGCGTGGTAGTAAGAGCCATGCTCGACCGGTATAGCATCTCCAGATCATCCCGTGATTTTTGCAGCTTCTTGTAAACAGTAGCGTTTTCTATGGCCAGCGCAATGCTGCCAGCCATCGAGCTGGCCAGGGCCTCATCCTGTTCTGAGAAGTCACCGCCAATCTTATTCATGGCCATCAACACACCAATGGTCTTCTCACGACCACCAACCGGGACCTGTAGTGTCTTGCGGCTCGAGGCATCGGTGTAACCGGGGAGGCGATAGTACATCTCTCTGGTGTTAAGAGGGACCTGAAGGACATTGCGGATATCGAAGCCGCTCTTTCGGGTCATTTCCGGATAATAACGAGGATCCTTGGAAGTGTCATTCACTCTGGCCGGCTTGTTGTGCCTGAACACCCAGCCCGCAATGCTGCCATGGAGCGGCAGCCTCAAATCGTCGGATTGGGGCGCGAGAATATGCCTTGCGTCACGGATCTGCCGCCAGTACAGGTCCCCACGGTGTTCGTCGTAAAGGAGGACACCTGCGCCTTCAGTGAGAAGCGCCTTGTTCACCTCATCGATCACGATAGCGAGCAGCTTGTCCAGGTCCATGGTAGAAGCGAGAGCTTGAGAAATGTTGCAGAGTATGGAGAGATCAAAAAGCTCGTGCTCCTCCATGTCCATGGCGTTGTCGATCAGATCGCCGGCAATTTTCTCGAGCTCCTTGACTCTTCTTTCCAGTTCCTGGTAAGTCGGCTTTGACATGAAGCGCTCTCCATCCTCTCTGCGGACGAGAGTTCTATTGCATACATTCGTTCGATGCCTGGATGGCGGCTCGACAGATATCGCGGAAGTTGTTCACACCTGTGAAGAATTCCCGCATCATGATGACCCACAGATACCGGCCTTTTCGTGTCAGACGGATAATCCCATCGTCATTGACCAGGGCTCCGGCGATTCGGAAGAGAGCAATCTCTTTCCATAATGTTTTCGTGAATTCTCCACCAAATTTATTTTCCTCTTCTTGGATGTCAAGGGAAGTCCCGAAGAGCTTCATCATGAAACTATAGAGCGCCCGTTCTCTTTTTGAGAAATCTTTCTTCGCCAGAATAGGCCACTGGCCCTTTCCTACAGCCGTCAGGTATTGGGGGATGGAAAAGGTATTGGCAAAGCAGGCCCCATTAACATAGCCAAAAGATCCACTGCCGACGCCCACATATTCGTCATAATCTACTATGTATTCATCAATCATGCTCTTCTTTCTGGAAAAGCACCAGGCAGTCCCCCAGGTGTATCGATCCTCCAGCCCGTCCACGATGCGGTTGTAGAAAGCCTTTTCCTGACGATAGCTTATCGCTCCGAATCTCCTTGCGAGTTCCGTGCGGGTAATATCCGAAACCATAAGAGGATAGAAAGTTACCTGATCGGCCTGGATATTCTTGATAACCTCCAAATCCTTTTCCAACATTGAAGCGGTCTGAGATGGAAAATTAAAGATCATGTCCACGTTCAGGGTGTCGAAGGTCCCCGCGTATTTTGCCAGTCTTTCTTGAATCTGCAATCCGCTGCCGTATTTGTGATACCGCTCCATCTGTTTTAACAAGTCATCGTGGAAGCTCTGGACCCCGACCGAAAGCCTGTTTACTCCCCCATCCTTAAGTATTGTTACAATCTCGTCCGTAAGATGATTCGGGTTTGTCTCGAGAGAAACCTCTTTTATCCGAAACCTTTGTTGCAGGTCCTCGAGGAGGGCGCCGATCTCCCGCGGTAACACCGTTGGGGTACCTCCTCCAACGTATACGGATGAGAAATCGAAACCAATCTCGCCGTACATGTGGATTTCTCGCAGAAGAGCTTTGAAATATTCGCGGGCCAAATCCTTGTCGAGTGGGAAACGATTAAATGAGCAATACGGGCACAATTCCTCGCAAAAGGGTATGTGTACATAAAGGAGGTACTTCGTATCCCCTTGTGGGCTGGGGGGCGGGACATATTCAAAATCCGTCAGCCGCAGGATGTTTGCGTACTGTCGTTTCAGGAATTTGGTAAGTAGACCTTCTACGATCATGCGAGAAGTGCTCCGCGGATATTACTGGCTATTATATAGCTTCATTTCGCGTGCTTAATGTGTGACGATTTGTCACCCCAAGAAGCTCAGCCATGCCCAAAACCCTGGGGCACAGCATACCAACCTTAAGGGCGGCTTGCAATTCGTCCCATCAAGAAGGTGACCTGATCGGCCTACCAGGTGGGAGTTCGATAGGCCGGTTTCTTGGGAAAGAGCCACAACAATACGATTCCTACGGCAAATCCCCCCATGTGGGCCCAATAGGCCACTCCCCCTGTGTCGTGGTGGGCTGCCAATTCGGAAGTACCGCTCACAAACTGAAAAGCGAACCAGATGATCAAAAACAGGAACGCAGGAATCTCAACGATCCGGATAAAGAAGATAATTATCAGAAGAGTGGTTACACGCGCGTGCGGGTACATTATGAGATAGGCCCCCAATACTCCTGAAATTGCGCCGCTCGCCCCCACTGTGGGCACGCGTGAGCCCGCGTTGAACATCACATGAATTAGGGAGGCGCCGATGCCGCAGAGTAAGTAGAACAGTAAGAACTTGAAGTGGCCAAGGCGATCTTCAACATTATCTCCGAAAATCCAGAGAAACCACATGTTACCAATGACGTGGAGCCAGCCGCCGTGCATAAAGATCGACGCGAACAGTGGTACCAGGGCATTATTTATAAACCCGCCCTGGAAGCCGTAGAATTTTACAAAGCGGAGGGGAATCAGTCCATATTCCACGATGAAATGTTGAGCATATTGCCCGAGCGAGACCTCATAAAACCATACAAGGGAGTTAACCGCGATTATGGCAATGGTAGCCACCGGAACCGATTCCGAAGGAGTGCTGTCTCGTAATGGAATCATGAAATCGTTTCCCTGGATAAAGTATAGCTACTACTGTAAGCGTTCAGTGGGCAAGCAGTCCCGCGTTCCGCGCGCGATCACCGTCCAGCGAGACGCGGGATGCGCCGAGAACGCAGAGACTAATAATGGCTCGCACGCCACCAAATGAGCCGCGGGGGTACGCAGTTTGGCCGCTATTGTCTTCACCGTCACAGACCCGAAAGCGCTATGCCTCACCTGGAAGAGATGCAGAGACAACAGAATTCTCAGCGATCTCTGCGGTGAACGATTACGAAGGAGCAGCGTGTAAATATACGGAAGTTTGGCAGTAATTGCAATTGATTCGGGGCGGAAAACTGCGGTGTTATAGCGTTGGACTTCGTGGGAGAATCTTTCGGGGAAGGTGTCGATGAAAAGGGATGGAAAGCATAAGGAAAATGTCCCATTCGATCAGACAAGTCGCGCTTTTGCGGCAATTACCCCTTGACAATAGTTGCAGCAGAAGCGTATTGTAGGAGCGTTCTGGGCGGGTAGCTCAGGGGGAGAGCACTGCCTTCACACGGCAGGGGTCGGAGGTTCAAATCCTCTCCCGCCTACCACTAAAGGACCAAGGAAATCAGGGTGTTATGCTTGCGAGGCGGCACCCTGATTTTCTTTGTACACGCTGCTTTGTACACTTTTTGTACACGTTTTTTGAACCTGACCATTATCTCTTCTGCTTCCTACAAGGATTTCCGTCTCTCCATTGTCAAAAACCATTGAATCTATGGCCCTTAGAAGCTGATCGTCTCTAATTCGACCGTATCTCTCTGTCACAGTCTTGCCCTTAGACCAATGCCCCAGGATAGATTCCCTGATTTCAGGGTCTATAGCTGAAGACAGCGCGTTACTCTTCCATGTATGTCTCAGATCATGGAAGTGAGGAAAAGGCTTGCTCAAAAGCTCAGCCTTCTCCAGAGCTTTACAGGCTCGTGGCCAAGGATTCTTAAACGTCTCTTTACCCAGCGGCCTTATGCCCATTTCGTCTCTGATGAGAAACACCTTGTCGGAGACAAGACTTGTGAGCCTCAGAGCGTCCTCAAGGTAAGGAACAAGATCCCGATGAATTGGAATCCTTTTCCAATGTCCCTCTTTCGTGTCTTCAGGGCCTAAAACTATCATCCTGTGAGACAGATTCACCTGTTTTCGAGTCAAGCTCAAAATTTCACCACGCCTCATGCCCGTATAGTAAGCTGTCCAGATTACAAGTTGATACCACTCTGGACACTTGTTTGCGATCAGGTTCACGTCGTGCAAGGAAAGATAAACCTGACGTTCCCCGGATTTTTCACTCAGCTTTTTGACAAGACGCACAGGATTATTTTCCACGAGCTGAAGTTCAATGAGGACCCCGAAAAGGCGAGACAGAGTTGAAAGCTCCCTGTTGATGCTTGCCGGTGCGGCCCCGTTATTGACCCTTTCAATCTGGTAAGCCTTCAACTCAGGAACCCATATTGACTTGATTGACTGCTCTTTTCCAAAATGCTTTACGATGTGGACAAGTGCGTAGTCGTAACGCTCCTTCGTAACACTCTGTTTGATCTCGGGGTAGTTCACAAAGATGCCTACGGCTCTCCACACGGTCAATTCTTCTTTCGGTTGACTTACACCCGAAAGCTCTGGCGGAAGTTCCCATCGCTGATTCTCGAACATCCTGATACACGCTTCACGGGCAAGTGGATTCAGTGACCCGTAATCCCCTGACCTGCAAGCTACTAATATAGCCATTTCTATTGCTTTTGCCTCAGCCTTAGATCTTGCTCGTGTGCTTAGACCGATGACTTCCTTTCCATAAGGTCGAAAACGGATGTGATAGCTCTTTCCTCTCTTTACTACTGACATAATGAACGAATCTCCTCTCTGAGATCGTTCCGAGAACAACCCAACGATTTCTCTTTCTCACCCCCTTTCGAGGGGCAAGGTAAACGTTTGCAGGGCTTTTTGTCAATTACGGGTTTTCCGACGCTCTGAGAATCAACGTATTCTTGGATCTGCTCTTCAGTGAAGCGGCGTTCCTTTTGGTTTATTTGAACATATTGCAATTTATGTTCTCGGCATAGCTGATGTACCATTTTCACCGTAATACCAAGAGATTCTGCCACTTGCTGGGGCCTCAAGAGATGGTCAATCATGATTCTTCTATGCCCACTCAACGTTTATCGACATGTCTACGTTGGATTTCCACAATCTCAATTCACAAAGCCTTCCTACTTTTGACAAGCATCTCACCGGTATCACATCGAAAACCACGTGTCAAGCCACATCAACATATTTGCCGAAACGCTATATAAATAGTAGGTTTTGAGCAAATTACTCTGTCTTCGTTCGGACTTTTGCTTGAACGAAAACAGATCGTTTAAGCCGGTTAAATCGCAATATTACCTCACTCCGGCGGTAGTTACACTCAATTTGAAGACCATCAAAAAAACTTTGCCCAAAAGTTTCCATTCCAAATACAGAAGTGCCAATAAATGGGGGGACGTCAAAAAAGAAGTCAATTGGAGGATTAGAAAGTGAATCTACTTACTGTGAAAGATGTTGCGGAGAAAACGGGAATTCCACTAGGAACTCTCCGATTTTACCTGAGAACTGGCAAATCCCCTTTCAACTTCAAACGCCTGCCTTCCGGCAGAATCGTCATTAGCGCAGAGGAATTGAAAAACAGCATTGATGCATTGCCGAACCATAAGGGCTCAAAGGCAATGCAGAACAAGGGGAAAAATAAGAAAGACAGGTACATTTAATCAAAGGCAAAGCCCTCAGAAATTGCGTCTGAGGGCTCTTCAATAGGTAAATCAGAATGTCATCCAAAAAAGACAATAGCAGCCGTGTGGGAATAGATCAAGCAATATCCATGCTTGGGCTTTTGAAAGTTGATAAAATTGTCGTTGCTATCCCCTGGTCAGAAGCCACTGAGCAAAAATGGGAACAATCAGGGAAACAGCTATTCCAGGCCATAAAAGGCTTGTTGGGAACCAGCGTTTACGACCACGATGGTTATTGCGATAGCGATCCTTGGTTCCGTCGCCGCCGAGAATACAGTACAGAGGCTCATCGAATAGAGATTTTCTATGAGCGGAAACGTTGCCTAGAAATACCAGGAAAAGGTAAGCAGTACAACCATTATCAGTGTTACATCAGAATCACTTGCAAAGACTTCCTCAACGGCTATTTCCACCACGTCCTACTCTGTATGCAACTCGAAAAGCTGTTGGATCAATTCAGCCTGCCGCACGACTTGGGAAAGGGAAAAGAATGCTGTGAGCTTTGCGTGGACTTCCCGGATCGTGAGACCTGGAAATGGATTTATTGGCGGTTACTGTGGAAATGGACAGGCCCAGAGGAACACGAGTATTTCGACCAGGAAACACGACTGGTGACGACTGGCTTCGATCCTTTGCAAGAATCTGGATATGTGAAGGAAAAAGATGCAAGGCGGCGTTTTCACAGTTACGTAGAACCGGAGATTGCCAAATTTCGTCATGAAATGAGACTCA
>JBKQMK010000511.1:0-5112 GCA_052146735.1 Desulfomonilaceae bacterium
CAGTATCGCTCCCTGGCAAAACGAGCCAGAACTCCTGCCGCTCCCGTCGCGGTTCGATCCTCCGCCACTGCCGAAGACCTGCCTGATGCCAGTTTTGCGGGGCAGCAGGACACCTACCTCTGGGTGCGGGGCGTAGATGACCTGATGGACAAGATACGCAAGTGCTGGTCGAGCTTGTTCACGTCTCGCGCCATCTCGTACAGAACGAAGATGGGGTTCGATCATTCCAAGGTCCTAATCAGCGTGGCAGTCCAGAAAATGGTCCGGTCCTTCACCGCAGGAGTCATGTTCACTCTTAACCCTTCTACAGGCGATCCCGCGACGGTGGTGATCGATTCCAATTGGGGTTACGGAGAAAGCGTGGTTTCGGGCGAAGTAACGCCGGACCAGTTCCAGGTCAACAAGATCACTATGGAGGTTGTAAAGAAGATCGTCTCTGACAAGGCGATCTACTACACCACAGATCCCGAGACCGACGAGGTCAAGAAGCTCGAGGTCGACTCCGAGCGACGAACGTCTCAGAGCCTCTTGGAGGCTGAGATCATTGAGCTGGCGAGGATGGCCAAGTTGATAGAGAAACATTACGGCAAACCCATGGATATTGAATGGGCCACAGAAAAATCGCTTCCGTACAAAGGGGAAGTATTTATTCTCCAGAGTCGGCCGGAGACTGTCTGGAGCCAGAAAGAGGTAAAGCCTGTCGTGGAGCCCAAGAAGAGCGCCATTGAACATATCGTGGCCGGGCTCCTTGCGGGGAAAAAGATCAGATAGTTCGCTATTGACGGGTTTGCAGACCAACATCGTTGTATCTGGATAAAGGTCCGGAAGGGGCGGACTATTAGTACCCAGATCAAGTGTCGTGGTTTGCTCGAAGAAAAGAACGCAACCAGCTTTAGATTGCATAGCTAAAGATGGAATAAAACGGCCACGAGGAGAGTAGCAGGATGAAAGAATTAAGAGACTTCATTGACAAATGTGAACAGGAAGGGGAACTCCACCGCATCAAAGCCGAGGTGGACTGGAACCTCGAACTTGGCCACATCGCCAAACTGAGTGAAGAGCGAAAGGGCCCGGCGCTCCTGTTCGAGAACGTCAAAGGCTATGACATTCCGGTTTTGACAAGCGCGTTTACAACTACCAGGCGGTTCGCCATCGCCCTGGGCATGCCGCTTGATTCTTCCATTTGCGACATGGCTCGCGAATGGATGCAGCTCACCACAAAGAAACCTGTCAAGGCGAAGCTCGTGGACTCCGGCCCTGTTCGTGAAATGGTCATAGAGGGAAAGGATGTCGACATCGAGGCATTGCCCGTGCCTTTCTTCAACCCATTGGATGGCGGCCGATTTATCGGTACAGCCGTGTACCTCGTGAGTCAAGACAAGGAAACGGGATGGACCAATTGTGGAACCTACAGAATGCAGATCCATGACCGCAATCACTGTGGTGTCCAGATGATCAAAGGTAAGCACTCTGACTTCCATTTCAACCAGCACAAAAAGGACGGCACTAAAATGCCTGCGGCTGCGGTCATCGGCGCGGACGCCGTACATTTTCTCGTTTCATCGACCCTCGTGTCGGCCCAGGTGGACGAATACGACATTATCAGCACACTGCGGCAAGAACCCTGCGAGATATTCGAGAGTGAACTCACAGGGCTGAAGCTTCCGGCCAACGCGGAGATCATATTGGAGGGTTGGGTCGACCCTAACGACATGAGGGAAGAGGGACCCTTCGGTGAGTATACAGGCTACTATTCCGGTGCGAAGGGAGAAGAATGGCCGAAGCAGGTACTCCACATAGAGAGGATACTCCGCCGCAAGAAGCCCATCTTCTGGGCCACCACAGTGGGAAAACCGATCACGGACACCCACATGATCCAGTCTCTCAACCGAACCGCGACTCTGTGGACGGATCTGGAGAACATGAAGATACCAGGAATCAAATCCGTTTACTTTCTTCCGGAATCTACCGGCCGCTACTGGTGCGTTGTTTCGGTAGAGCAGAAATATCCCGGGCATTCAAATCAGGTAGGCAACGCTGTTATCGGAACGACCACCGGTCATTACGGGGTGAAGGGAGTAATCGTCGTCGATCACGATGTAGCCGCGGACGATTGGGACAGGGTCATGTGGTCCCTTGCCGTCCGCTTCGATCCGAAGCGTGATGCCCAGATCATCGATCGCGGCCGTTCCACCCCTCTGGACCCTGCTCTGCCTATCACCGCGCGGCACATAACATCGAGAATAATTATGGATGCCTGCACTCCGTACGAGTGGGAGCGTAAGCCGATAGAGATCTTCCTTGATGAAGACATGAAGAAAAAGGTCATGTCCAGGTGGAAAGAATACGGTTTTGAGGATTGGAGTTCAGCGATTTGCAAACCGTGAGACAAGGCGTGCCGCAGGAGGAAGGCTGCTAAAGAATGCGTTAAAGGTTCTCCGGGGCTGAGCCCCTGAGTCTTTACCGTGAGGTTTTCATAATATCCGAAATGTTGGCATGGGAGGCATGTTGGCTCATGAGACCGATTCGATATACCGATGCAATGATCGAGGAATTCACTTCCCAGGGACTGTGGACGAACGAGACGTTTAGTGATTTTTGGCTCAAGAATGCGCGGGAACGCCCGGACAAAGAAGCCCTTGTTGATTCCACCATAAGGGTGACTTGGGCTGAAGCAGCCAAACTGATGGACCGTTTCGCTCTAGCTTGGGCCGCGATAGGACTCGAAAGAGACGACCGCGTGATCCTACAGGCTCCAAACTGCGCTTATGGATTCCTGGCTCGCATTGCCTGCGAAAGGGCAGGGCTGATCAATATCACGGTCATGCCTTACCTACGCCACAAAGAACTCAAGCACATAATCCAAAAGATTGAACCGAGGGCGATCATTATTCCAGGAATGTACAGGAAGTTTAATTACCTGGAAATGATCCAGGAACTCAGACAGGAATTTGCGGGCTTGAAATACACGTTTCTTCTCGATGAGACTATTCCAGGCCCTTATCCGGGAAATATTTACTCCCTGATGCAGATTGCAAAAGAACCGTGGGAAGAAAAGACAGACCGTAAGGTCCTGGAAAAGAGGCGGTTCCATTCGACCGGAGATGTGGGGGCACTTACCAGCACAAGTGGTACAACCGGAGTGCCCAAAATTGTCGAATGGCCGCTTGCCCCAAGACTGATGACTTCCAAGTGTCGGGTCGAAATCTGGAAACTCACCGGTGATGATGTAACTCTGGCTATTGCTCCTTTCGCGGGGGGAGCGGCCGGAACACTGACGTATTTTGCTGCCCCGCTGGTTGGAGCTAAGATCGTGCTCCTCGAAGAGTTTACCCCTGATGGTGCACTGGAGATGATCCAGAAGGAGAAGGTTACGGCAATAGGGGTCGTCCCCACACACATCATCCGCATGCTGGAGAAGGACCTTTCAAACTACGATCTGTCATCGCTGCGGTTTATCCGTTCCGCTGGCGGTTATTTGCCTCCCAAGGTGGCCATGGAGGCTGAGGAGCGTCTGGGCGGCCGTATAACGTCAGACTTGGGTACGCAGGATGTGGGATCGGTCTCCGGCTGTTCCATAGACGATCCTGGAGATGTCCGAAGGCGTACGGTGGGCAAACCCCTGCGAGGGAATAAAATCAAGCTGCTGGACGAGGCCGGTAAAGCGGTCCCAGACGGAGACCCGGGTATCCTGTACCTCAGGGGGCCGCACTCTCCGGCCGGCTATTGGAGAGACCCGGAGGCCACACGTGAGGTGTTCGACGACAACAACTGGACAACAACTGGTGACATTGTGACTCTAGAGGATGGCCGCATCTGGATAATGGGCCGACAAAAGGACATGATCATTCGTGGCGGCCAGAACATCTACCCCGCTGAGGTCGAAGGCCTGTTAAACGAGCATCCCAAGATTGCCTCAATAGCCGTTGTAGCTATGCCCGATCCGGAATACGTCGAAAAGGCATGCGCTTACGTTGTTCCAAAGGCCGTGGAGTCCTTTACTTTTGATGAGATGGTTTCATTCTTGAAATCCAAAAAACTGGCCATGTACAAGCTGCCCGAGCGTCTCGAGATCATTGACTCCATGCCGACGGTGGGGGACTCAGGAAAGATCGACAAGAAAGTCCTCAAGAAAGATATCGAGGGGAAGGTGGCCGCAGAGGGGAGTGCATGATGGAACGGCTGATCCTTCTTGTATCAACCCTTGACACAAAGGGACCGGAGACGCTTTATCTGCGCGATCGAATTCGCGAAAGTGGCGGAAATCCGGTGGTGCTGGACATGAGCATGTCCGGCGAATCATCGGACGCGGACATCTCCTCCGCGGAGGTGGCCCGGGCAGCTGGCACGGACATAGAGGAGATCAGGTCGTCGAGAGACCGAAAAAAGATCACTCGTCAGATGATAAACGGGGCTGTGAAGCTTGCGAGTGATTTTCTTGAGTCGGGCCGCCTGGCAGGAATAATAGGACTCGGCGGCTCGACCGGGAGTCTCATGGCAACAGACACGATGCGCTCAATGCCCTTTGGTGTTCCTAAGCTCATGGTGTCGTCGACCGCTGCTCTGCCAGGTCTTGCCACGCGATACATCGGAACTGGAGATCTGGCTATCCTTCACACCGTAATTGAGATTTCAGGTCTCTCTCGACCCCTAACAAACGTGCTCGACCGAGCCGCCGCTGCCATAGTGGGAATGTCGAATGTTGCGCCCCTTACGGTAGAATCTGCCCGCGAAGGAGGCAGACCTCTGGTGGCCATGTCCATGTTTGGGCCCACAGAAAAATGCGCAGAGCACGTGCGCAAAGGACTGGAGCAAGCGGGGTACCAGGTGATCGGCTTTTCGGCAGCCGGAATTTGTGACCGGGCGATGGAACAGATGGTAGGCCGGCGCTTCTTCGACGCGGTGGTCGATCTTGCCCCAGGTGGGGTGGGCGAAGAGATATTGGGAGGCATGAGGGCAGCCGGACCTGAGCGAATGACTGCCGCCGGGAAGCTCGGAATTCCTCAAGTCATCGCCCCCGGCGGAGTAAACCTCACCAGCCCGCGGAAGTCTCATTATAAGCCCGAGCATCATCAACGCAGGAAGTTCGATCTGGACGAGCTCCGCACATTT
>JBKQMK010000512.1:0-4838 GCA_052146735.1 Desulfomonilaceae bacterium
AGACTGTGCTCATGTCAATGATCAACCCGCCTGGAAGCAGCCCTTCCAAAACTCCGTCCTTGCCCAGTATGACTTGCTCCACATCAGGTGAATCCGGCAGCATTGTGATGACTACATCACTCTGTTCTGCAACGTGTTTGGGGGAATTGCCGCTAATGGCTCCAGCCGAGACCAACTCGTTCTGTGGCCCTGGCGAGCGGTTCAAAGCCACAACCTGATACCCTGCCCTTATCAGATGTAGCGCCATGGGTTTGCCCATGATTCCCAGTCCGATACAGCCTATGCGGTCCATTTTGGTCTCCATTCCTTGGATGCTTGATACTAAGGCACGAGAGCCACTGGCTTGGCCCAGCTGTGTACCAATACTAAGACCGCAGTATGTTACCCTGGCCGCAATGATAGGGAAAGGGTCTCTTGAGACGTGTCGGGCGCATCATAGTCAATTGTCGCGATTCGATGACCCCGACCTTTCTCGGAAAGCCCCGTAGCCGAAGGACTATCCGGTATCAAGCAAGACAAGGCGTGCCCACGCCTATTACCTCTCGTGTGTGACAATGTGGTCTGGCCTATGTGCTTTGAAGGTCAACTTCTATGTGTTACGCAATGTGAGTCAACCAGCCTGACGGATCCAGTCACGGATATTCATCCCAATTCGCTCAATGTCTTCTTTGGCAACAGTTCCACCGTGCATCACGATGTTTCTAGACTTCTCCAGCGTATTTAGCAGAGCTTTAGCCCACTCCATGTTTCCAAGCAAGTCTTCAAATACTTCCCAGTTTGTGACTATTATCGAAGACAGGTCTCCAAAATCACAATAGTTAATTTCGCTTGCACCCCTAGCTCCATGCCAACGAAACTTCGAATCTTCCTCTATCCGGTTCTTACATGTTTTCCGAATCCGTTCCGGCACCTTTTCCCACCAAGCCTCCCCGTATTTCTCAGCCATCGCCTTTGTAACCATGCCCCTCACCGTGTTCTCAAATGCATGAACCGCAGCCTAAACAACAGACATTTGCAGAGCCTCGTTAAGGAAGTCTGGGTCCAGGAAATCGTACGAGAGAGATTTTTCTATTGCTCTTGCTTCTTCAAGTCCCAAATAATTGCGGCGTCTTCTGCCAACCCGGTCCAAGGCTTCATCGGTTAGCACGCCGCGATACACGAACGAGTAGAGATCAAAATCTTTCATCCTAGATGGTCCCGAAGACTCTTAAAAATAGCATCGAAGACGGCTTGATCTCGCGTGTCTGGCAGGACGATATTTATATGGTATTGGAGGGCTCCAATGCGAATTCTCCCCAACGGCTGCGCCGGACCTTCGGCCTTCGACGCACTCGCTGCTGGTTCTCGCAGCGGCTCCGCACTTTGAGGTTGCAGCGTTTCCGGAAACTCTTCGCGCCCTGAGGAAAGAGGTGTCGAAAAATCGGCATATTCGCAAAGCGCATGAAAGGTCGTTGCGATATTGCTGATTACGAGGTCTGTCTTCTTTCCCGCATACAAAGTACGCAGCTTGTTCTTTGCCTCTGAAACTGTGAATTCGTTAGCTTTGATATTTATCGCGAACAAATCGGCAAATGCTTCCTTAATGCCCTCGGCCAACACCTGTTTAGAGCGTGACCGATCCAGGAAATCGAAATAGCGAGGCTGTGGTGAACCGTCGCGGTTGAGAAAACCGAGGTCTTTCAAAATTCCTATGAACAAACGATCATTTGTCGAGGTGAAGCCGAGATTCTCGAGAAACTTCACCGAAAACCTTTCCGGAGGCTGTGCATCGAGGATTGCATCAAAATACGCGGGAATAGACTCCGGCTTAAGAGTGTAGCTGTCTGGCAGTGACATATTCGGTGAATCCTCCAAGTTCTGGGCACATCGCACTTGTTCTCGTGACCTAGTAAATAACTATCTCGTGATATGTTTCGTCACTTGGGCCCCTTTGGGGCCTGAGTCTCCAGCTTTAAACAAAAACGAGGGAGCCAGGGGGAATCCTAACTCCCCCGTGATGTTACGTCTTATTTTGGCGTCCCCACGGGGATTTAACCTCTGTCGCCAGCTGTGAAACAGGCTCAGCGCCATTGACCATATCAAACACATGACCCGATGTCACCGGTGAATTCGATTGCGGGAAGCCTCAGAAGCCAGAGCGTGAAACTTAGTCGAATCCCCTTTGTTCCTGGCCTTTTTCTTTGGAACCGAGCTCAGACTATACTCTCGAAATGCCGATGAAGCCGCTGGTGTCAGGCAGAAGACGGGCGGCTGATTGCTTCAGTGTGCTACCTTGTGACGGGCCTAGAGTAGGCCTGACCTATTTTGGCTCGAAACCAAGTTCTTTCCCGATTTCTCTTAGACTTCTGGAGGGTGTGTCCTTCTCTTCCTCGCGTTCCTTCCGCAATTCACGAAGGTCTTCGAAGTCCTCCAGAGCCTCCTGGATTTGCAGAAACTCTTCGTAAGGGAGAATGACAAATTCCTTTCTCCCTTCCTTTTTGATTACCTGTGGATGTAATAGCATGATTCCTCCTATCGATAGGCTTCCCTACGATGGCGAATACGATAAACAACAATCTTATCTCCGTCTATTTCGAAGAGAGCCCGCCAGTTCCCCATCCTAAGCCGGTATTCCGGCCAATTGTCCGTCAGTTTCTTGATGTCGCCTTTCAGCCCAGTTTCAAGAGACAAAAGAGCATCGTACACACGTCGGGACTCCTCCTTCGGCATAGCTTTCAGGTCCTTCTCAGCCTTCTGCTTCAACTCGACAGTATATCTCATTCCAACCTATCTCCGGAAGACTGGGCATGAGTTCCGTCACATTCCAGACACCGTCCTCCGAGGTCCCTCCCAGCCCATCCTATTCCAAACACGTCAAAAATGCGATCAGGTCCTGAAAGCTGACATTGCACAACGAGTGGACTCGGCCAAAACATCCTTAGGGGCGAAAGACCACCAGAGAGCAGACTTTAGGCCCCGCTCACGGTTCCGCTGATCGTCATTTCCTAACCTGTGTCTCCGATTAAACAAAAACGGGGGAGTTGGGGGATTCCCAACTCCCCCGTAATATTAGTGCCTTATTTTGGCATCCCCAAGGGGATTTGAACCTCTGTTGCCGGTGCGAAAGGCATCCAGCAGTGCGGATCATATCAATCATACTACTGAATGTCACGGGCGAATTCGTCGCGGGAAGCCAAAGATATCCGGCACGCCAATGAATCGTAACCAGTTCGTTACCGGTGGAAAAACCGTTTACACGCCTCTCATTCTATATCACCTCTTTTCATTGCATCTCAGCGATTTCGCCAGGAGTGTAGCCAATCTCCATGAGAATTTCCTCACTGTGTTCGCCGAGTTCCGGGGCAGGCCGCCTGCAAGAAGCCGGAGTATCGCTAAAATCCCAGGGGAATCCCACCATCTTTGTGTTGCCGTGTACCGGATGGTTCAGATAAACAAAATAGTCGTTGGCCAAGGCTTGGGGGTCGTTCGAGACTTCCGTTGGTGTCTGCACTGGCGTACAAATGCAACCCGCACGCCCCAATATGTCTAGCCACTCATTCCTCGGCCTGGTGGCAAACCTTTCATCAAAGATGGCTACCAATTCTCTCGCATTTTTGCTCCTTGCCTCTATGGTGTCGAACCTGTGGTCACAGGCCAGCCCTTCCAAATCAAGAGCCTGACAGACTTTGGGCCAATAGCGTTCAGGCTGTAGGTGGGCGATGGCTATCCATTGGGCATCCTTACAACGATAGTGGTTATACATGGCGTTCCCTGCCTGTTCCCTGATCTCTCTTGGGAATTCCTGCCCCATGATCGCGGGAGCTGCCATGATAAAGCCCAGCATGGCGATAACGCTACCCATGAGGGAAGTGTCCACGACTTGACCCCTGCCAGTCTTCTCTCGGGCGTAGCGGGCAGCCGTAACCGCCCACGCGCAGGCCAACGCTCCCATTTCGTCTCCGATTCCCGGTAGGATTTGCGTAGGCGGGGCTCCTTTTTCTCCGCAGGACATCATCAGTCCGGATCGGGCAATTCCCGTGTAGTCAAAGGAAAACTCGTCCGCGTCCGGGCCCTTGCGCCCCCAACCTGAGGCGTGGGCGTATATAGGTCTGGGGTTCCTAGCCAAGAGGACCTCCGGGCCCAATCCCATTCTTTCGGGAGCATGTATGCTCATATTGTTAAGGAACACGTCCGCTGTATCTATGAGCCTGAGCATTGCCTCGATGCCCTGAGCTGTCCGGAGATCCAGAACGACGCTTCTTTTGTTGCGGTTGCAGTGTTCAAAGTAATAATTGCGGCCCGCCAGGCCGACCATCGCACCGATAATTCTCATGAATCCTCTCCCGGGGTCCCCTGCCCTGGGTTCGATCTTGATCACGTCGGCTCCCAGATCACCGAGACGCATGCCCGCTACCGGGCCTTGCTGGAACATCGAGATTTCGACAACGCGAACTCCGTCAAGAGGTCCTTTCACGTTCTTTCTCCTTTCTTTGTGGTTTGACGGGACCCCGCTGTCCGGCGAAACCTGAACAGCCGGTGATAGGCAAAAAAAAGCGGAGTGTGAACTCCGCTTTTTTTGCCTTATGTGGGATGGTCACACTCAGGTCACGCAGGTACTCCTTCTAAAGCTAAAAAAGCAAAAAAACCTGCTGCTTGTGTAGACCATTGTTGTCCTCTTGTCATTCGGTGTACAGATGTCGGGTGAATCTGTCAAGGTTTTTCGCCTCGGCCACTTACAGTGCGGGCAAGTGGGTCGGCCGGTTGGTAGTTCGAGGTGCACACATTGCGCACTATTGTTCTCTGGCCTTCTTCACTTCGTCAAGAGGAACAATGGCTTGGTCCGCGGGTATGGTCTCGAT
>JBKQMK010000513.1:0-5698 GCA_052146735.1 Desulfomonilaceae bacterium
TGATGTCATTTGCGTCTGCATTTCTTCCGACACAGGCGTCAGTCGGCGGCTGGGCATACCTCATATTTTCAATAATCAGGTTCCTAATGGGGTGCTTCTTCGGAGGTGAATACGCTGTTGGCCATACCTTTGCCATTGAGCATGCTCCTCGGGAGAGACGCGGTGCAATCGGAGGATTCGTCCAGTCAGGATTCCCGTTAGGGTATGTATTAGCCTCATTCTTCTTTGCCTTTGTCTCTAAAGCGCTTGGAGATGAGGCAATGCTTGACTACGGATGGAGAATCGTTTTGGCATCGGGAGCCGCGCCGGTGTTCTTGGCCTTATATATCAGAAGAATCCTGCCGGAGTCGCCAGAATTTGAAAAAGCTAAGGAACAAGGTACAATCGAAAAAGCTCCTTTCTTCAGCCTGTTCAAACCACCTCCTTTATGGTCCTTTCTGCAGGTATTTTTCTTCATGACAGGGCTTTTTCTCACCGATTATGCCGTCTACGGGTTTTTGCCAAAAATTCTGACTGGAGCAGGTAGGTTTGATACGTCAACCTATGCCGTAATCTATGGATTTGCTTTGTTTATGGCCTTTATCGGCTACAACCTGTATGGCTGGTTTTCCGATTATGTGGGGAGAAAAAAGCTGACGCTGTGGTATTGCTGCTTCCTGGCGGCATTCGGCGTTCCTGCCTTCTATGTGCTTCACGAAGCCGCGATTGCCAGGAATGTCTTACTCGCCTTAATAGGAGCAACATTGGCTGCGATGCTTAAACTGGGGTGGGGTATCGTTCCTGCCTATCTTTCTGAGCGCTTCCCCACCAAGCAACGTTCTGTGGGCGTCGGATTTGGGTATTCCGCAGGAGCCCTCATAGGGGGAGCCGGTATCACCGTCTTTGTCTGGTGGGCCCATTTGATACCGTTCATAAAGAACATCGAAGGGAATGATTTGTGGCTTTCACCATCGGTAGTTCTCACCGTAGGCGCTGTGATGACGTTCGTTAGCCTGCTGTTCAGCCCTGAAACCAAGGATCTTGAGCTCTCTGAAGTTGGGATGGTTACGAAGGCAAAAAAACAGACAGCGGCCTGATCAGGTCTCTTCATAGAGATATGTCGAGGATACTAGCGAAATGACTGTTCAGCAGTGTTTCGTCATCGTCACTTTTCCCCAGGGCTCTCTGCAGACCATGAAGGAGTCTCGAGACCCACAGGGCATTTTGAATGGAGCATAACTCCGGTTCATGACCACTTACGCTTGAAAAATGCGGAGGAGAAAATGGATTTCACTTTGACACAAGAGCAAGCTATGTTCCGCGACATGGCCAAAGAATTTGCGCAGCGGGAAGTGGCCCCCTCCGCGCGGGAAAGAGATCGGGAAGAGCGGTTTTTCCCCGATATCATGAAACAAATGGCTGACCTCGGACTTTTTGCCATAATGGTTCCCGAGGACATGGGTGGCCTCGGCCTAGACTGGATGACCATGGGGCTGGTGGCAGAGCAGCTTTCGGCCGTCGATTTTTCCGTGGGGCTTACGTTCTTCATTCAGACTTCTTTGGAGATCATGCCGATGCTTGTTGCGGGGACTGAAGAACAAAAAAAGAAATACATTCCCGACTTGATGAAAGGAAAAAAGATCTCTTGCATGGCTGCTGTTGAGCCGAATGCCGGGAGCGACGCGACCGCTGTGGAGACAACTGCTGTATTGGATGGAGATGAATGGGTCCTCAACGGGAACAAGTCCTGGATAACCAATGCTACGGTATCGGATTATGCTGTGGTACTCGCCCAGACAGATAAGAGCAAAGGTACCAAGGGAATTTCCACATTCATTGTAGAAAATGATACCCCCGGGTACACCCGCCATAAGATTGGACATAAATTAGGATGCCGTTCTTCCGATACAGGGCAGTTATTTTTCAGAGACTGCCGGATTCCCAAATCCAATATTCTCGGTTCAGTAGGGACCGGCATGAAAACGGCCTTGACGTGCATTGAACACACCCGTTTTGGTATCTCCTGCCTTGCGGTAGGTGTAACTCAGGCCTGTTTAGATGCAGCTATCCGATATGCTCAGGAGAGGAAACAGTTTGGCAAGTTCATTGGAAGTTTTCAGCTCATCCAAGAACAAATTGCCGAGATGACCGTGGGTTGCGAAGCCTCACGATTACTGTCCCATCGTGTTGCCTGGATGAAGGACAAGGGACTTTCCTGTACTCGGGAAACGGCGATCGCCAAGTACCACAATTTGGAAGTGGTGATGAAGGCGGCTAGGGCTGCTATAGAAATACTTGGGGCGTATTCCCTTACAGATGATTTTATTGTCGAGCGGTTTTATAGGGACATGACAGGACCGCTGATATTCGGTGGAACTGCGAATGTGCAAAAGCTTGTTATAGGCAGGTTTGCCCTGGGATTAGACGCTTTTCGTTGAAAAGGCTTACCATGGAAAACTTTGACGCGATCGTTGTTGGTGCAGGTCCGGCAGGCTCCGCATCGGCTTATGTCATGGCGAAAGCCGGCCTACAGGTCCTCGTCCTTGAGCGCGGGAAATATCCCGGTGCAAAAAATATGTGGGGTGGCGCCTTTTACGGACCCGTAATGGAAGAACTCTTTCCGGACTTCTGGAATGAAGCACCCATAGAAAGATATGTGAGCCGGCACGGGATTTCGTTTCTGACGGAAGTCGATTCCTTATCCATTGACTTCAGATCACAACGTTTCGACAAAAAGCGGGCATTCATTGTCCTGCGGGCAAAATTCGACCAATGGATGGCAAAGAAAGCAGAACAGGCCGGCGCTATTATCGCGACGAGCCTGGAGGCGGATGATCTCCTTTATGATGGGAGCGCAGTTGTCGGGGTGAAAGTAGGATCTGAAGCTTTCCCTAGTAGTGTCACAATTCTCGCCGATGGAGCAAATTCACTCTTGGCCGCAAAAGCGGGTCTCAGAAAAGACTATTCTCCTCATGATGTGAAACAGGGGGTGAAGGAGGTCATACAACTTCCTCGCGAATTGATCGAAGAAAGATTTCAACTGGAAGACGACGCCGGGGCGGCCTTGGAATTTATTGGGGCTTGTACCATGGGCCTACCCGGCGGCGGTTTTTTGTACACGAATCGCGACAGCCTTTCCTTAGGAGTTGTTGTACAGCTTGCCGCGCTTCTCGATCATCAGATAAGGGCGTCAGACCTTCTGGAGGCTTTTAAGAATCACCCTCTGATTCAGGGATTCATAAGCGGAGGTAAGACTGTCGAATATTCTGCCCACCTGATTCCTGTAACCGGAATAAAGGTCCTTCCCAGCCTCGTAAAAGACGGTCTCTTGATAACTGGGGATGCTGCCGGGCTTGTACTCGGAACCGGCCTTATCCTGGAGGGAGCGAATTTTGCTATGGCGTCAGGAGTTGCTGCTGCGGAAACGGTGATAACGGCAAGGGGCAAGGGGGATTTCACCCAGACGACATTAGGCCATTATGAAGGACTTTTGAGGAAACGATTTGTTCTCCAGGAACTCCAAACCTTCAAGAAGGCGCCAGCTTTTCTTGAAAACAGAAGAATCTACACTACATATCCTGAACTCGCCTGTTCAATGGCGATGAAAATATTTGAGAACGACGGCAGTTTGAGAAAGGGCACGTTCAAGGCTCTCAGAGAGTCTATGAAAGGCAAAATCTCGATTTGGCAATTATTATCGGATGCCTTAAAGGCAAAGGGGGCCCTATGAAAGTTGAAGAGAAACTTGCTCTGAACAAATTCGAGGTAGATAGGGAAGTCCACATTACGGTAGACGAGTCGAAATGTCAGGAATGTAACCTAAATCTGTGCATTTATGCCTGCCCTGCCGATTGCTATGTTCTTCGAGATGAGCATGTCACCTTTTCATATGAGGGCTGTCTTGAATGCGGAAGCTGCAGATTAGCATGTGACAAGGGAGCCATACGATGGGTGAACCCGCGGGGCGGATTTGGCATATGCTATCAGTTCGGCTAAAGGAGCAAAAATGGAAATCATAGTGTGTGTCAAGCAGGTTCTTGATCCGGATCTGCCACCGATGAAATTTAGTATAGATCCTCGGAAGAATAGTGTGATTCCCCCCGACGGAATGCCTCCGGTCATGAATCCCTATGATGCGCTTGCCGTGGAGGCTGCCTTACGTATCAAAGAGCAGCTGGGAGGGAAAATTACGGTGATCTCTCTCGGAGATCCCTCCAAAGAGGAGGCAGTACGGAAAGCCTTAGCCATGGGCGCGGATGAAGCAATCATCATCAGCGCTGACTCACTCGGAGAGTACGATGGTTTCGCAAAGGCCTGGCTTTTGTCACAAGCGGTAATGAAAATCGGAGAGTATGACCTGATTCTCTGTGGTCGCCAAGCTGCTGACTGGGATCTGGGGGTCACCGGATCTATTATGGCGGAATATTTGGGAGTTCCGGTGGTGACCAGAGTCAAGAGGATTGAGGTCGTCGACGGCCAGCTCACCGTTGAGCGTGTGACCGGCAACGGTAATGAGACATACCAACTTGGTACGCCGGCGCTTATAAGCGTGAGCAGTGAGATGGGGCAGGCTCGTATTCCTTCAGGATGGGGCATTATCACAGCCGCGAAAAAGCAGATTTCTCAGTGGACGCAAGCCGACACAGGGAACGATGTCGGGAAGGTTTCCAGTAGGAATGAGCTTCTGAGACTGTACGCTTCGTCTCAAGAGAGGGAGTGCGCATTCATCGAAGGGGAAAACACTATTGAAGCTGCCACCCGACTTGCTGAGATTATTGCCGATATCGGAAAGAGATAAAGGAGAAAAAATGAGCACCGAGAAAAGAATTTTAGTGATCGGAGAGATCGATCACGTGAACAAGCTTACGTCTCTGACACATGAGCTTCTCGGTGGCGCGAGGAAACTTGCGGATCAGTTCGCCGGGAGCGTCGATCTGCTGGTGATAACCTTAGGAAACAAAGAACTTGAATGGGATGCGATCTGCCGGGGGGTTGATCATGTCTATGTCGTAGCACATCCCGGTATCACCATATGTGACGTTGATACCATTACTTCAGTGGCATCAGAAGTTTGCAGGCAAGCTCAGCCCGCCCTCTGCCTCATGGGACAGACGGACCTCGGAAGAGATATTGCGCCCCGAATGGCTGCCCGTCTTGAGGCTGGATTATGTATGGACTGCACAGATGTGATCTATGAGCCTGAGCAAGATCGCTTTGTCCAGACGAGGCCCACATATGGAGGGAAAGCCATGGCAATGTTCGCATCTGGGCCTAGCAAATTGCAGATCGATACTGTTCGCGCAAAATCAATGACTCCCCTGGATGGTGAGCAAGGGCGAACGGGGGAGAAGATTTTCGTATCTGACGATCATGTTCAGGTTGACACCAAAGTCAAGCTGCTCAACTGCGAGAGGATTCATCAGGAAGGTATCCGGCTGGAAGATGCAAAGATCATTGTCGCTGGAGGTGGCGGGCTTGGGGGACAAGACGGATTTCAAATGTTAAGAGACCTTGCTCATATTCTGAATGCTGCTGTCGGTGCAACCCGGGTGCCCGTAGATGAGAAATGGGTTCCTCATCACATGGAGATCGGACAAACCGGAAAAATAGTGAGTCCGGACCTCTATATCGCGGTCGGGATATCCGGTGCGACCCAGCATATTACCGGATGTTCGGGTTCTGAGAAGATTGTGGCGATAAACAAGGACCCAGATGCCAA
>JBKQMK010000514.1:0-3317 GCA_052146735.1 Desulfomonilaceae bacterium
CAGTTGCCTGGCTGCCAGTATGCGAACAAGAGATGGAGACTAAAATTCTCCAAGAGTTTCCAATCCGCCCCCGCATCAATTTCCCAGCCGAGGTTATTGTCCGGAATGGAGGGCCCTCTCACTCGGACAAACGTGCTTTCGACCTCCTTCACTGCAGACCGTATTGATGTGAAAGGTGGAGCCACAATAATCTCGCATGCTGGCCTCTCTTTTCCCAGGCCCTGGAGAAGCTCATCCACAAAGCGGACTGTCTCGCTTGAAGTTCTGTGCATCTTCCAGTTACCGGCGATGATCGGTGTACGTACCATCGTAACGTAGCCCCTTCCTATCTTCGGTTCGTCCGGTCGGGCAAGTCCCCTGAAGCCATATCCCGATTACTCAGGAAGCCTCCAAGGCCGCGACTCCCGGCAGGGTCTTACCTTCCATAAATTCCATGAACGCGCCGCCTCCGGTGGAGATGTACGAAATCTTGTCCGCCACCCCGGCCTGTTGAACGGCCCTTATCGTGTCGCCTCCGCCCACCAGCGAAAACCCTGGCGCCGAGGCCACAGCCTGAGCGATCTCCATAGTGCCGCGTTTAAAAGCATCTATCTCGAAGACACCCATAGGCCCGTTCCAGACAATCGTGCCGGCTTGGCGCACGTCCCCGGCAAATCGCGCGACCGTCTTAGGCCCAATATCCAGGGCCATCTCGCCTTTGGGAATGCCTTCTACCTCTACAACTGCCGTGTGGCCCCCGGCCTCCATCTTTTCCGCAACGAGAACATCAGAAGGCAAAACAACCGTGCAGCCGGTCTTCTGAGCTAATTCCAGAATTTCGGCAGCCGTGCCCAGCATCTCCTCTTCGACAAAAGAAGCGCCTGTATCAACGCCACGAGCCTTTAGAAAGGTGTTCGCCATACCGCCGCCGATCAGGACAGCGTCCATCCGCTGAAGTATGTTCCGCAGCACCTCAAGCTTGTCCGAAACCTTAGCCCCGCCGAATATGGCAACAACAGGTTTAGCCGGGTTGGAAAGGGCCCTATCCAGGTTTTCCAACTCCTCTTTCATCAACAATCCCGCTGCCTTTTCCTTGACCAATTCGGCAACTCCGACAGTGGACGCGTGCGCCCTGTGAGCGGTACCGAATGCGTCGTTCACATATACATCCGCTAAAGCCGCAAGTTCGGCTGCAAACTTCGGATCGTTCTTCGTCTCCTCCGCGTGGAATCTCAGGTTTTCGAGTAAAAGCACGCCTCCGTCGGGGAGCACGGACACGGCATTCTGCACCTGCTTGCCGACGCAATCGTCAACGAAGCCCACATCCAGTCCCAAGAGTTTTCCGAGGTGAACCGATACCGGACGAAGGCTCATCTCGGGTTTTTTCTCACCCTTAGGCCGCCCGAGGTGTGAGGTTAGGATCGACTTGGCTCCCTGCTCGATCGCATACCGGATCGTAGGCAGCGCCCGGCGGATCCGCGTGTCATCCTTAATATTTCCGAACTCGTCCAGCGGAACGTTAAAATCAAACCGGAAAAGAACTCTCTTTCCCTTGATGTCGATGTCTCGAATACTCTTGATTGACATTCCATGCCTCCAGACTGCTACAATCACATGTCCTAGCCCGGCTGTCACTCTACTGGATAAGATCTCCCCGGCCCGGGCCGCTAATCTTGCACCAACTCAGCCCAGCCGCTCTCCCACATACGCGGCCAAATCGACCATCCGAGCTGAATAACCCGATTCGTTGTCGTACCATGCCAATACCTTCACCATGTTGTCTCCTATGGAGAAGGTGGAGGGTGCGTCAAAAATAGACGAATAGGTGCTGTTTACAAAATCTGTGCTCACCAGCGGCTCATCCATGTATGCCAGTATTCCCTTCATCCGGCCCTCTGCCGCCTTCTTCATGGCAGCATTGACCTGGTCGACTGTGGCGCTCCTAGTAAGAACTGCCGTCAAGTCCATCAATGAAACGTTGGGCGTAGGGACCCTGATGGCCAGTCCGTCCAACTTGCCGGCAAGCTCCGGGATAACCAACCCAATCGCTGAAGCAGCACCCGTGCTCGTTGGGATCATATTCATTGCCGCGGCCCTCGCACGCCGATAGTCCTTGTGCACCGTGTCCAACAGACTCTGGTCCATCGTGTACGAGTGGATAGTCGTCATAAGACCCTTTTCAATCCCGAACTCGTCGAACAGGACTTTCGTCAGCGGGGCCAAGCAGTTCGTTGTGCACGAGGCGTTGGAGATCACGTGATGCTTCAAGGGATCGTAGGTCTCTTCATTGATACCGAGAGCAAAAGTTCCGTCTATATCCTTGCCGGGAGCCGAAATAATCACCTTCTTGGCGCCCGCCTGAATGTGTTTTCCGGCTTTTTCGCGATCCCGGAAGATGCCGGTACACTCCAATACCACGTCTATCTTCAGATCAGCCCACGGCAGGTTGAGAAGGTCATCGGTGATCCTCAAAGCATGAATCTGTTTGCCATCAACTGTTAAAGTATCCTGCGTGAAAGAAACCTCGCCCGGGTAGAGGCCGTGAACCGAATCATGTGTAAAGAGGAAGGCCATCAGCTTTGCGTCCATCCTGTCATTGATGGCCACAACCTCGACTTTCGGATTGGAAAGGGCGTTTCTCATAGTCATCCGCCCGATGCGCCCGAATCCATTAATTGCTATTCTAACGGCCATAATATGCCTCCAATTTCTTTGCTAACAAAACGAAAGGATATTAGTCGTTTTTTACATCTCCGTCAATCCGGAACAACATTCTACTTTGCTCTTCCCTAATGCTCTGTGCCTCAAATATCCGTAGGTCTATGCTCAGATATTAGTAAGCACTTTTCATGCCAAGATGATTCGGCGAGTGTGATGACGGGATTGTCTTGAAATCTTTGGGAGATTTAGCGCAAACCGATTCCGCTTACCTTTGGTAATCCTGGAAGGGAATGCGCGAAAATGAAACGAGAAAGTATGGAGACGATGGTCGTTTACCCAGTAAGGCCAGTATAATTCAATCGGTCACTGCAAGCACTCATGTTTCAATATCGCTCGTCACCCGTAATCGTTTCATGTGGCGGTATAAGTCGGAATTATGCGGCGGTCCCGCCATTTTGGGGATCTTCGGGACGATAACGAGGCGAGTGACGGTTCCCCCCGAACCCGAAAAGGTTGCCCTTTCTGCTCCCACGAGACCCCACAGAGACAAAACCGTCGTCACGTTGCTGAAAAAGGCTCTTATATTAGCTTATGAACATAGCTTACTGCTCAGGCCACGGTCAAATTGTTTTTTTCAGGCTGGACGCTAAATCGGGTTCGCCAGACCAGATTACCAT
>JBKQMK010000515.1:0-5223 GCA_052146735.1 Desulfomonilaceae bacterium
CTGACTCCTCCGAGGTCTTGACACATGCTTCACCTCAACCATCAGCAGAATTCACCTGACCCCTCACGCCGTGCTCCGCCCGAAAGCCCAATCCCCCGTACACCCCACCGGGTATTTTCAGGTAAAACGCCGCAATCCATCCCGCAAAACGCATGACTGGACCCCGGATCGGAGTCCGGAGTCAAGGTGTGCAGAGACCGCCCATAGTGTCCCAAATTAGGCCGCAGCCGCCCCATTAGGAGTTCGCTCAGGGCTAAGTTAGCCGCTGGTCGAATCGTGCATCAAATTAGTGCAGGTTGCACGAGACATATCTTGACAATATCTGTCAAGATATGTCATCCTGGAAATCCAGCCAATTTATCCCAAACCATGAACCCCGGCGACAGGCCTAACAAACTATTCCGGCGTTGCCGGGTTTCGTTTGTACATGAATGCGGTATTGGTAACCAGTCGGTTACAGGGAGGAAACCGGTGTTTCTCTGTCATTGCCAGGAGCGAGGCCCCGCGTTCAGCGGGAAAGCAATCTCAGCTTCGGCGCCGCCGGGGATTGCTTCGCTACGCTCGCAATGACGATCTTTCGCCACACGAAACTAAAGGATTACCGGAATTATCCAAAACCTCTTGAGAAATCGGCTTGTCCATCTTAGGATGCACGTTCAGTGCGTCTCCTTCACCGGTGGCACCGGTCGGCGCGGGACCTAAAGTCTGACGGCACGGAACCAGCTGAAATGATTGTAGACTCTCATGTTCATTTATTGCCCCGCAAAGTTCAGGAAGATCGCGCCCCTTTCTGCCGGAGCGATCTCGCGTTTGGGTCCCTATATTCATCCGAAAAAGCCAAAGTGGTCTCCGAGGTCGACATTATACGGTATCTGGACGATTCCGGCATTGACAGAGCGATCGTCTTCGGCTTTCCCTGGGAAGGACACGACCTTGTCAGGCGGAACAATGATGAGATCTGGGAATTTCATCAGCGCTACCCCGACAGGATTACTCCGTTTGCCGTGCTATCCACCAGGGGAGGAGAAGGAGCATACACGGAGGCGGAACGAACCCTCGAAGGAGGATTTGCCGGAATAGGCGAACTGGCCATGTATCATGGCGGTTGGAGTCTATCCGACTTCGAGGACCTGGATCCCAGCCTTAAACTTGTGCAAAAGGCCAATGTGCCGGTGATGATTCACGTCAACGAACCAGTAGGGCATCCTTATCCGGGGAAAATCCCAGTGGATTTTCGAGGATTGCTCCACATTATACAGGCGAATCCAGAGGTGGATTTCATTCTTTCACATTTCGGCGGGGGAGTGTTTGTTTACGGGCTCATGCCGGAAGTCTCGGGCATTCTGAGCCACACGTTCCTGGACACGGCTGCGTCTCCATTTCTTTATGATTACAGGATATTCGAGATTGCGTGCCGCATCATGGGACCGGAGAAGATCGTCTTCGGCAGTGATTACCCGCTCCTTCCATTGGCTCGCTACCTGAAAGAGCTTGACAAGGCCGGGATAGACGGGAGTCTGCGGGAGGGCATTCTCGGCGGTAACATCCAAAAGCTGCTCGAAAAGAATGGATGATTTGGCCATCAGGACGGGTTTGTCGGGTGAAGTGAGGTCCTGAATGCCCGCAAACCTCACTGCGATTATCCTTCTTCGGAATATCCCAATGATTTCATATAGTGCTTCAGAGAATAACGAGAAATCCCAAGCAAGCGGGCTGCGCCTTGCCTACTGCCTTCGGATTTGCGCAGCGCTCCGTCGATCAGAAACCGCTTTACGTCTTTGGTGATCTCGTTCAGGGATCGGTGGTTCGGAAATGATACCGAAAAGGTTTCGTCTCCTTCGAGAGACTGCCTGTCCTTACCCCCACGAATTCTCAAAGCTTCCAACCCCAGATGTTTCCCGCGGGAAAGAATCAAAGACCGTTCCAAAACATTTCTCAGTTCCCGAACGTTGCCCGGCCAGTCATATCTTTTGAGGGTAGAAATCACCTCGCGATCAACAACCGGCATCTCGTGAATCTGCAATTCCTCACGGAGTTTGGCCAGAATCTCCTTCACGAGTATGGGAATGTCCTCCAGCCTCTCTCGAAGCGGAGGTACTGATATAGACATCACATTGATTCTGTAAAAGAGATCCTGTCTGAAGCGACCGGCTTCAACTTCTTTCTTCAGGTCTCTATTGGTTGCGGCGATGAGCCGGGCATTAACCGAGATTTCCTTCTCCCCTCCAACACGGGGAAATTTCTTGGAATCCAGGAAAGTCAACAGTTTTGCCTGCAATGGGAGAGGCAGTTCACCGATCTCATTCAGAAGTAGTGTTCCGCCTTCCGCTAATTCCAAAACACCTCGTTTTCGAGCCACTGCTCCGGTGAAGGAGCCCTTCTCATGGCCAAAGAGTTCCGACTCGGCAAGTTGCTCCGCTATTGCCGCGCAATTCAGAGTAAAGAAGGGGCCGCCGGCACGGTCGGAATAATTATGGATGTACTGGGCCAGATATTCTTTTCCGCTGCCGCTCTCGCCGGTGAGGAGTATAGTTGAGTTACTTTTTGCCGCGATTCTCACCTGATTCAATGTGGATCGCATAGCCTTTGAAGGATATTCTTCCGCCAGAGCCGGAGCCACCTCGGCGCTCTTTCGGTCTGTGACGTCATGCAATAGAGTAAGGATACCGACAACTTCATCCGAGACGTCGCGGAGGGGGACTCTGGTCGCAAGAAACGTCCTTCGCACCCCTCTAAGGGTCTTGCTATGTTCATCCTCTATTGTCTCTCCCTTCAAGACGCGCAAGTCTGCGTCTCTGACGAACTCAGCAGCGTCATTTCCAAACACATCTTCGTGTCTTGTTCCGATAATTTCAGAAGCGGGAAGACCAGCGAGTGTTTCGAAAGCGGGGTTTACGTCAACAAATCGCAATGACTGGTCCTTCAAACATATGCATGCTTCCGCCCTCTCAAAGATTGTCTTGAAACGCCGCTCGCTTAGCCTCAAGGCATCTTCACTTTGCCGACGCTCCCACAGCAGTCGGTGCCGTTCAATTGCATAGTTGATGGAACGCTTCAGCACTTCAACATCCCATTTGTCCTTGAGCAGGTAGTCCTGAGCCCCTCCTCGTACTGCCTCGACGGCTAGGGTTTCGTCATCCAAACCTGACATCAGTACAATAGGGACGCTCGGAGCCGCATCTTTCATCTGCAGAAAGGTCTCAATTCCTTGACTGTCCGGCAACCCCAGGTCCAACACCATTACGTTGAAAGCTTCTTTTTCAAGACGCTCCTTGGCCTCTGCCAAATTCTCCACGTGAGAAACTGCGAACGACGTGCTGTTTGTGGCCTCCAGTGCCTCTTTTATACAGAGGGCATCCACGAAGTTGTCTTCCACAATCAGCACTCTTAGGGTTTCCATGTCCACCTTCTTCTATTGTCGCGGGAGTTGCACCACTGCGAACCAAAAGTCGCCGATACATTCAAGAGTCCCCGTAAATTGTTCCATATCAACCGGTTTGGTAATGAAACAATTGGCCTGGAGATCGTAACTCTTTAGAATATCTTCTTCAGATTCCGAAGTAGTCAGGATGATAACGGGAACATGCCGGAGGGATGCATCTGACTTGA
The DNA here is from genome assembly GCA_052146735.1 of Desulfomonilaceae bacterium. Lineage (GTDB taxonomy): Bacteria > Desulfobacterota > Desulfomonilia > Desulfomonilales > Desulfomonilaceae > CAWBBA01. Next base: position 3,610 of record JBKQMK010000515.1, read on the forward strand.
TCTCAGCCAGAACTTCCCGCCCATCCTTTCTGGGTAGATTTAAATCCAGCAGAATGACATCCGGTAGAGGAGCAGACGAATATTCCCCTCGCCGGTACAGGAAATCCATCGCCTCCTCACCGTCTTCAACCACGTGAAGATTGTTGCATATTCGTCCATTGGCAAAGGCTTCTCTGGTCATCATCACATCGACCGGGTTGTCCTCCACCAACAGTATCTCCACTGGTTGTAATTTAATCCCTGGAACCATCATGTCTGCGTCCCCCTGTCAGATATCGTGAAATAAAATGTCGTTCCAATGCCCAATTCAGACTCCGCCCAGACCCGTCCGTTGTGGCGTTCCACAACCTTTTTGACTATTGCAAGACCGATCCCAGTCCCGCCATACTTGCTCCTCTTGTGTAATCGCTGGAAGATCATGAAGATTCGATCCAGGTGTCTGGATTCGATGCCAATACCATTATCCTTGACGGAAAAGGTCCACTCTGTCTTGTTTTTGACTGCGGACACATGGACCTTCGGCTGCTCCTCTCCCCGAAACTTAATACCATTTCCAATGAGATTCTGAAACACCTGCGATAGTTGCGCGTCATCGGCAAGAATCGTGGGAAGCGGATCGTGGGTAACGACCGCTCCAGCTTCGGATATTGCGGACCTCAGATTTTTCACTGCCTGATCTAGTATCTGCTCACAGTCTGCCCGCTGTGGCGGTTTTCCCTTTGTTCCGATACGGGAATACGTCAACAAATCTTGAATGAGGGCTTTCATCCGCACCGAGGACTCCACCGCATGGTAGATGTACTGGTCGGCCTGGGCATCGAGTTTGTTCTTATATTTTTTCTCCAGGAGTTGCAGGCAACTAGCCACATTCCGGAGAGGCTCCTGCAAATCATGGGAAGCCACGTAAGCAAATTGCTGAAGGTCTTGATTCGAGCGAATCAATTCTTCTTCCGCCCGCTTGCGGTCAGTGATATCCCTGGCAGCAGCGAAGACCCCGACAACTTTCCCGGAATCGTCACGATATATGGATGCGTTGTACATTACCGGGGTCACCCGTCCGCCCTTGTGCCGGACTGCCAATTCATAGTTCTTCACCGAACCATCGCGAAAAACCTGCTCGTATCCAAACCTGGCCCTTTCAGTATCAGTGAAATAATTAGCAAAGTCCGTGCCTATAAGTTCACTTCGCGAATAGCCTGTAACTCCCTCCGCGGCCGTGTTCACATCGGTAATCTTGCCTTCAGCGCTGATTGTCACCAAGGGATCTAAACTTGACTCTAGTAGGCTGCGGTTGTATGCACTGGCTGTCTGCAATGCCTCCTCAGCACGTTTGCGGTCACTGATGTCACGGGCCGCCGCAAAAACACCCCCAATCTCGCCGAACTCATCTCGATAGAGGGACGCATTGTATATGACTGGAGTCAACCATCCGTTCTTGTGACTGATTTCCAACTCGTAGTCTCTTACAGAGCCGTCTCTGAAAACCTGTTGGTATCCAAGCCTGGCTTTTTCACTGTCAGTGAAATAATTAGCAAAGTCCGCCCCGACAAGTTCACTACGTGAATAGCCTGTAACTCCCTCCGTTGCCGTATTCACATCGGTAATTTTTCCTTC
>JBKQMK010000516.1:0-7135 GCA_052146735.1 Desulfomonilaceae bacterium
CGTTGCACACAAGCCACTACAAATCACGACTTATCACAACCGTACCCCGCAAAAGCCCCGCACAAGAATGCTCAATTTGTGCGCATAACTTACCCCCGATTCTGATTTGCCGGAACGCTGATGCAAAGTGGCAAAGTGCCCATTGGCTGGCAGGCAAATTAATCCCCCCGCTCTACCTTCGCCTCCAGTTATGTGCTACTTGTTGAGTGAGTCTTCACCTGTGGCTGCGCGGGAATCAGGCTGGCCGCTCAGTTCTCTTCTTGAGCGCCTGAATCGTCTGGTTCAGAATCTTGGGGTGATCCTCTGCCTGCTCTACGGTCATGTAGATCTGTCTCTCGTAGAGTTCCGCCAGTTGTTGCCCCCCTTTTTCGTCCGAAGCCGGCACATACCTGCCGAAGTAAAGTGAAATGTCTAGACGCTGGTAGCCACCATGGCACAGTTGGCGTAATAAACGGTCATCTGTCTGGACATGAGCCGGGCCGGGCACCCACACCGGAAGGCGTCACTGGCTCAGGCCCTTCGGGATCATTCTGCTTCATAAAGGCTACTCTCCTCACGGCCTATGTTCGACGAATTTCTACGATGATAACGTTGACCTGAGACGACTGGGTCGGCATGCAGCCCGCAAGTTCCGCAGAGGTAATGCTCCGCCCATCCGATGCAAGACGCTGCACGCATATCCTGCTCCGGTTCACTCAGACCGACCACTTTCCCGCGCGAGAACTTCAGGCGATCCCCCGAGTAAATGAATGGATACGGTTCTTACCCATCGTCGCTTGACCTTTGCGAGACATTACACTAATAATTATTACTTGGTGGCACTGGGGGTAGTTACAACAGCGATTGCTACACCTCCTCTAAATGGCCTCCGCATCTTACCGTCGCATCCAACAGGTTACGGTGTATCAATGAATAAGAATCTGCATCTTTTCAGACCCAATCGAGGACCTCTGCTCCACCTTCTGGTCCTCCTGATAGCATGCCTACTCGCAGCAGAGGCATTGGCGGCCAATTCTTCCACTGACAAAATGCAGGCGCCAGCATCAGTCAGCGGGTCCCCTGTCCCCGACAAAGATCTTATCCAATGCCTTCGGAAAGGTCACGAGGCACTGGACAAAACAGACCTCGACGAGGCCGCCAAGTTGTTCCACGCTTGTGTAGAGCAGCACCCAAAGTCCGGGCTTGCCCACTATTGGCTTGGTCAGTCCTATTTTCTTGCTCACAAGAAGGTTGACGCCATAGCCGAGTTCAAGGAAGCAGTGCGCCTGGAGCCCGCGAATCCGTATGCAATGCATGCTTTAGGCCGAGTTTATTCATTGGATAAGACCAAATTGGATTTGGCGGAGGACCTGTTGTCGAAGGTTTTGACCATTGATCCGCATTTCGAGGACGCTCGCTTTGACCTGGCCAGAGTGTACGCCCAGAAAGGAGCGCTGGACAAGGCATTCCAACTATTCTCGCAGATCATCAAACAGGAAATGAAATTTGCCGTGTACCACACGGAGGTTGGAAGGATATTAACGGCCCTCGGTCAGGAGAAAGGGGCCAAAGAAGAATACAAGCGGGCCCTGATCCTTTACCCCAAGTACGAGCCGGCTCGGAAACTGCTGCAGGAGCTTGAAAACAAGCAACAGCCTAGGGAAGGCGAGAAAGCCCCCACACCCGAAAAAAAGCCTGCCGAAAAACCAACCCCGGGCAATAGACCACCCGTCCAATCCTTATGAATGCACACTTTCCCCGTGATTGGTTTGGTCAGCAGCACTTTGCAATGCTGTCTCCACCCTCCGGTTCTACCCCCAACGCCCAGGCCCTTGCGGTGGCCAGTGGCGATTGAACCATGATCTGGGCTACCCGCCATCCAGTAGCCGTCGTATCCTTTTTTACGATACTGGTGCTAGGATGCTTGCTCTCGGTGTCGATGCTCCCTGTGGAGCTGATGCCGAACCTGAGTTACCCGCGTCTTGTGGCACGCACCACCTTCGGCAGCGCAGCCCCCGAAGAGGTTGAGACCCTTATAACCCGTCCTGTTGTGGCTGCTATGGTGACTGTGGCGGGCTTGCGGGACATAACCTCGGTGTCTTTCGAAGGCACTTCCACAGTGACCCTGAAATTCGATTGGGGTTCCAAGATGAGCCTCGCGGCAGCCGAAGTCCGCGACAAACTGGACACGATTACTGAAGAGTTGCCTCGCGAGGTCAAACCTCCTCTGGTGATGCACTATGATCCGTCAGATGAGCCTGTGGTCACCTTGGCCTTTTTTTGGTTCAGGCGATCCTGCCGACCTACGCGAACAGGCTGAAACGTGGTTTGGACTTGTGACCTCTTGAAGCCCAAAGATTCTATTCATATCAGCTATAATGGTGGAAGGAAGAGACAAGTGAAGACTGACGCAACCGACTGGAAAAACAAACTCTATTTCGGTGATAACCTGCAAATCCTCTGCGACCACATACCGGACGAATCTGTTGACCTAATCTACCTTGACCCGCCGTTCAACCCCGACGCTACTTATAGTGTGCTTTTTGGCGAGAAGAACGGTCACAAATCAGAGGCCCAAATTAAGGCATTTGAGGACACCTGGCATTGGGGAGAAGAATCGGAACAAACATATCGCGAGATAATATCTGAAAGACCACGAAAGCTCTCCGATTTAATCCAAGCTTTTCGGTCGTTTCTGGAGCAAAGCGACATGATGGCCTATTTGGTCATGATGGCTCCTAGGCTCGCTGAACTCCATGAAGTGCTGAAACCCACGGGTAGCATCTATTTGCATTGTGACACTGTGGCCAGTCATTACTTGAAAATATTGATGGACTCAATTTTCAAGCCTCAATTCTTTCGCAACGAGATTGTATGGAAAAAGACTTCGAGTTCCAGTGATGCCCAGAAATACGGAAGGGTTCATGACATCATTCTGAACTACTCTAAAGCCGATTCTCCTTTCTGGAGTACTAGCTATCAAGATGACCGGGGGTACGTTGACAAGTATTATCGTTACAAAGAATCTGATGGTCGGCGGTTTATGTGTTCTGACTTATCGGGAGGAGGCGCTGGACCCCTCAGACAATTTGGTGAACGGGGTTCGATTAGTCCACCAGATGGTCGGCACTGGACGTATGACCAGGACGGGATAGACAGACTTCTAATGCAAAACCGCATCTGTTGGACTCGAAATGGCATGCCTAGGTTGAAGAGGTATTTGGATGAAGCTAAAGGAATGCCCGCCCAGGACGTGTGGACAGATATAGAGGCATTACGATCTTGGGACAAGGAACGTCTCGGCTATCCTACCCAAAAACCTGAAGCACTCCTGGAGCGCATAATCAACACCTCCAGCACCGAAGGCGATTTAGTTCTTGATCCATTCTGTGGTTGTGGCACAACCATCAATGTAGCTGAACGCTTGCACAGACGGTGGATCGGAATTGACATTACGCATCTGGCTATCGCCCTGATTAAGAACCGGCTACACGATACGTTCGGTCACGGATTGTTCACTTATGAAGTCATAGGGGCACCGAAGGATTTGTAGAGCGCCAAGACGCTCGCGCTCCAGGACCGTTACCAATTCGAATGGTGGGCATTGAGTTTGGTTGATGCTCGACCCCCTCAGGACAAGAAAAAGGGCGCTGATTCAGGAGTTGACGGCTAGATCAATTTTTCTGATGACGAAAGCAGGAAAGCAAAGAAAATCATCGTTCAAGTTAAGAGCGGACATGTCAGTGTCAACGTGATAAGAGACTTTATGCACGTAGTTAACATAGAGAATGTGGTTATTGCCGTATTTATTACCCTTGAATCTCCTACCAAGCTTATGGGAGACTGGCCTGCGGGTACTTCGCGAACTTCAGAAAGCTGGTCGTGGTGTATGTTTGGGACGTGCTCCCGACGCTGCCTGGCGAAAAAGGGGTAATAAAGAGGGTAATAGGAATCCGGAGATGTGTCGTTCGTCGTGGGGGACACAAAACTGAATCATTTTAGACCGCCGCAGGGCTTGCCGTTACATTCCAGTTGATTGCGAACCATCTGGGCAATGTTGACGGCAGCGATGCGAGCCTGTTCCGCCGTTTCCTTAGTGTATGGCCAATGCACCGGGTACCGGGTTTCGATGTAGGTGGTGTTAAGAAGAATACAATCCTCCTTAAGGATAGCGAATGCCGGTTCAGCGGCAGAACAGGTCTTGAGGAGATGGACAAGGTCATGGACCTTCTCGAACGCTAGGCCCTTGCTGATGATGTAGGCTTTCAGTACTTCTCCGCGGCTTGCTGGAAATGGAAACATATCTGGGCAAAAAATTCGCTTCCGGCTTTGAGGTTGGTTTCTGCGAAACTAAAGTCATCATCCGCCTTTTTCAGCCATTCCTCAACGATCAAGGGATCAGCCATAAAGAACCCTCCCCTCTCTTAGCACACCGACAACAAAGGGATCTCCCAGGGATAGCCGCTCGGCGACTTCTTCCGGACGATACACTAGGTAATCAACTGGCAGGTCGGTATCCATCAGCCTGTAAAGTTCCCGTATCCGGTCAGCCCCTAGATGGGGGACGTAATCCTTGATGATGAACAGGTCTACGTCGTTTACTTCCTCCCCTTCACGAGCAGCAGAACCGAACAAGATGGTTTTTTCCGGAGCATACTTGACCACAAGCTGTTGTCTCAAAGTTTCGATAAGGATGAAAATGTCTGCTCGTGTCATTTCTGTTCCCCCGTGCGGAAACGGCCGCGAAAGATGCAACGGATTAGGGGCCAAAAGCGGGGCGCCTGTTGCATGATTAAGCTTCCCTTCTTGAGTGTCAAGCTCTTACCGAGTTCAGCAGTGCTATAGCGACAGATACCTGTAATACGTTGCCCTCGAAATCTTGAGACTTGCACATATGTCAGTGGGGCTCAAGCTTCGATCCTCGTGCATTCTTTTGGCCATTTTCACCTTCGGATTACTCCCATCAACGGGCTTCCTCCCCCCATTCCGTCCTCGTGCCCTCGCTGCTGCCAATCCTGCTCGGGTCCTCTCGCGTATCAACTCAGCCTCAAATTGCGCCAATGCCGCGAAGATGTTGAAAACAAGCTCGCCGGATGCAATAGTTGTATCTACAGCACCGTCTCTGAGGGAACGGAAACCGATGCCCCTGCTCTTCAATTCCGTTACCACTGACACCAGATGCTGCATGGATCTTCCGAGCCGGTCAAGACGCCACACAACCAATGTGTCGCCGGTTTGAGGTGTTTTGAGGCAGTCGACGAGCCCTGGCCGCTCGTTTTTGGTCCCGCTCTCTTTGTCGGTGAAGATGGCATGGCAGCCGGCTGCTTTGAGATCACGGATCTGAAGATCCAGTTCTTGGCCGTCCGTGCTTACACGGGCATATCCAACGTATCTTCCCATTCAGTGCCTCCTGATTCGGGACGTCGAGCTGTCTCATAAATGACGACGTTTGTCGAGAAGCTGAGACTTTGTTTTTGAGATGGAAAAAGAGACGGAAAATGAGACAAGAAAGACGAGGAAAATCGTAAAGAGGAATCCGGGGAAACCTGGCCTCAGCAAACGTTCGTTTGATGAGACTCCGGAAAGGACCGGGCAAAAATCTCGTTTTTTCAACTTCCTCAATGCAGACGAACATCAGGGGACGTTTTGAAGTTCTGGCGGGGGATCGTGGAGGGTTCGAGCGAACCAGAACCCGAGCTGTAGCAGATTCGAAGACGACCTCTTGGGCCGCCTGGATGATTATTTCAACAACTTACCGAGACGTCCGTTGCCCCAAGCTACTACAAGTCACATCTTGACAAATGAATTTCAGAATTATTCTCTTGACAGAGGCACGAAAGAAACAAACGATGAGTGATGCCTTGACATCATGAAGAACGATGCTATGATGGTTTCATGAGAACGACACTATCAATCGATGATGATGTGATGGATAGGGCGAGAGCGGTCGCGGCTAAACTGAGAAGCCCGTTCAGAACGATTGTAAATGAAGCTCTTCGCGCCGGTCTGGACCTGGTGGAAAAGCCTGCGAAGCAGCGTCGCTATGAAACGGAACCTCACGCCATGGGCCTCCGGTCTGGTCGCAATATAGATAACATCCAAGAATTACTGGCCCAGATTGAAGGCGAGGACTCCCGTTGATTCTCGTCGATGCCAACATCCTGTTGTACGCGGAAGACTCGCTTCACCCTCGTCACGAGCAAGCCCGTGCATGGTGGGACGCCCAGTTATCCGGTACTGGAACTGTATGTTTGTGCTGGACAGTTCTGTCCGCATTTATTCGGATAGGTACCAGCCCACGTGTCTTCGAGAGCCCACTTTCTCTTGAACAAGCACTTGCTCGTGTACAGAGCTGGCTGGACCAGCCGTGTACACGAGTAATTCGGCCGACAGAACGACATTGGAGTGTTTTTCGGCAGATGCTCACAGATGGTCAGGCAGTCGCCAATCTGGTTACAGACGCACATTTGGCCGCTCTTGCTACTGAACATGGCTGTGAGTTGGCCTCTACCGATTCTGATTTTGCACGTTTTGCCAAGCTGAAGTGGAAGAATCCTCTGCTTGGACCGATCTATGCGAAGCTCTCGGTGGATCTGAGTGCTGGATGACAGCGGTTGTACATGCAGAGCGTGGAACAGCGACTGCATTAAGTTACGGCATCTATGGGGCCGCCAAGGAAATAATTCCGCATATTCATTAGATAAGCGGTAGGAAACCGAACAGTCCCAAGAGACAGTGCTATAGCGACAGATACCTGTAATACGTTGCTCTCGAAATCTTGAGACTTGCACTTATCTCGCTGGGGCTGAGGCTCCGATCCTCGTGCATTTTCTTCGCCATTCTCACCTTGGGACTACCGACTGCAACGGGCTTTCGACCTCCCTTTCGCCCCCTGGCCCTGGCCGCTGCCAAGCCAGCGCGTGTCCTCTCTCGGATCAACTCTGCTTCAAATTGGGCCAGCGCCGCGAAGATGTTGAAAACAAGCTCACCAGACGCTGTGGTGGTATCAATGGCCCCATCTCGCAGTGAACGGAAACCGATGCCTCCATTCTTCAATTCAGTCACCACTGATACTAGGTGCTGCATGGAGCGTCCAAGCCGATCCAAGCGCCATACAACTAAGGTGTCACCTTTCCTGAGGGTCCTCAGGCACTCA
>JBKQMK010000517.1:0-16462 GCA_052146735.1 Desulfomonilaceae bacterium
CTAGGTCCGTGTGTTATGAGATGTCGATCGGACCACCAGTGTGGTTGGAGCGGAGGAACTATGGACAGAAAATACAACCCCGAGGTGATCGAGAGAAAATGGCAAGAATTCTGGGCAAAGGGAAAGCAGTTTAGATTTGAGATCGATGCCTCGCGGCAGAAATACTATGTGCTTGAGATGTTTCCCTATCCATCGGGGCGTATACACATGGGCCACGTTCGTAACTACTCCATCGGGGATGTAGTGGCGCGATTCAAGATGATGCAAGGTTACAACGTGCTGCATCCCATGGGCTGGGACGCTTTCGGGATGCCTGCGGAAAACGCCGCGATACAGCATGGATCACATCCTGCAACCTGGACCATGAGCAATATCGACGAGATGCGCAAGCAGTTGAAGAGAATGGGCTTTTCGTACGATTGGGACAGGGAGATCGCGACATGCCATCCCGAGTATTACCGATGGGAACAGTGGCTTTTCATAAGAATGATGGAGAAGGGGCTGGTTTACCGGAAGAAATCTATTGTCAATTACTGTGAGCCGTGCCGAACCGTTCTCGCCAATGAGCAGGTGGTAGAAGGCATGTGCTGGCGGTGCGGGACCCCGGTAGTCCAGAGGGAGCAAGAGGGATGGTTTTTCAGGATTACCCAGTATGCCGGCGAACTACTCGAATGGTGTGACAAACTCCCCGGCTGGCCGGAGAAGGTCCTCACCATGCAGCGGAACTGGATCGGACGCAGTGAAGGCGCGAGGATTCTCTTCGAGTTGGAAAACGGGGGGGAACCCATCGAAGTGTTTACTACTCGGCCGGACACGCTCTACGGAGCCACTTTCATGAGCTTGGCAGCCGAGCACCCGCTCTGCCTCAAACTCTCCAAGGGCACAGGTCAAGAGAAACAGGTAAAGGATTTCATCAATAATGTTCTCACACTGGACTGGCAGGGCCGAGTAGGAGAGGCGGCCGAAAAGAAGGGCGTATTTACTGGGGCGTTCTGTGTCAATCCGCTAACTGGCCGCAGGATGCCCATATATGTGGCGAACTTCGTTCTCTACGAGTACGGGACGGGCGCTGTGATGGCAGTGCCGGCCCATGACCAGAGGGATTACGAGTTCGCTAAGAATTACGGCCTAGATATCATCGTAGTAATCCAACCCGACGGGCAAGAATTCGATGTCTCAGCGCTGACCGAAGCCTATGTGGATCGGGGGAGCTTGGTCAACTCGGCGGAGTTCGACGGCATGGATAATGAGCAAGCCAAGAAGGCGATCGCCGAGAAGCTTCAGGCTATGGGCAAAGGCGGGTTGACGATTAATTACCGTATACGCGATTGGGGAATCTCCAGGCAGCGATACTGGGGAGCACCAATTCCGATCATTCACTGCCCGAGCTGCGGGGTTGTTCCCGTACCGGACGAGAGTCTGCCGGTTGTGCTCCCCACGGACATTGATTTTCCCAAGAACGGAAGATCGCCGTTGCCGGACCTCAAGTGGTGGGTGGAAGTCGAGTGCCCGAAATGCGGGAAGCCGGCCCGGCGGGACACGGACACAATGGATACCTTTGTAGAATCCTCATGGTACTTTGACCGATACGCATGCCCCCGCTATGACAAGGGAATAATCGAACCCGAACCAGATCAGTATTGGCTACCTGTGGATCAATACATAGGGGGGATAGAGCATGCGATCCTCCATCTACTATATTCGCGCTTCTTCACCAAGGTCCTGAGGGATATGAAGATCAAGAGGAGCGACGAGCCCTTCACGAACCTCCTAACACAAGGGATGGTCATCAAGGATGGCGCCAAGATGTCCAAGTCCAAGGGCAATGTCGTGGATCCCGAAGACCTGATAATCCGTTACGGAGCCGACACTGTTCGGCTTTTCTGTCTGTTTGCGGCGCCACCGGAGCGGGACTTGGAGTGGACTTCGGAAGGAGTAGAGGGAGCTTATCGTTTTCTGGGACGAGTTTGGAGCCTGGTATATCAGTACAAGGATCTGAAGATCCCCGAGAACAGGCCCAAAGAGGGCGAACAGGCCAGATCCATTCGGAGGCTTACCCACAAGACCATCAAAAAAGTTACCGAGGACGTCGAGAACCGCTTCCATTTCAACACCGCGGTTGCAGCGGTCATGGAAATGACTAACGAACTGGCTCGAGTTGTCCCCGAAGAGGCGGATCGCCTTCCGGACGTCGAGGCTGCTATGTACGAAGCTGTCCGGACGGTAGTAGTGCTTCTTTCACCCTTTGTGCCCCACGTAGCGGAAGAATTGTGGGAAGCCCTCGGGGCTCGATCAGGAATGATTCGCGTTCCGTGGCCTTCGTTTGATCCCACACTTCTCGAACAGGACCAGGTCTTGATAGTGGTTCAGGTTAACGGCAAGAAGAGGGGCGAAGTCACAGTCCCCTCAGACGCGTCCGACGATGAGATCAAGGAAGCGGCCATGGCAGAAGACAACGTCCGCAGGTTTATCGCGGGAAAACAGGTTCGCAAGACGATTCTGGTGCCCGGGAAACTGTTGAACCTGGTAGTGTGACGGTTGTTGCCAAGGTGGTGACTCTGACCTGAGAACGGGCATTGCGGGATGAACCTCTTTGCAACTATTTCACATTATGACGAGATCTGCCTGCAATAGGAAAAGATTTCGCAGCGTTCAGCTCGGATTGTCGTTGTCGGCTTTTTTTCTGGTTGCAGGGTGCGGGTACCACTTCAGCGGGGCGCCTGGAGACACTCCATTCCCTCCGGATTTGAAAACCATTGTGTTGGAAAGCGCACTCAACAAGACTACCATTACGGGAATAGAAACCGAGCTAACTAACGACCTTCGTGCTGAATTCGCCCTGGGTACTCGACTTAGGCCCGTGCGAAACGATGGGGACGTGACTCTGAAAACAGCCATTGCCTCGTATGAAGATACACCATCCACGTACAGAGCTGACGGGAAAGAATTAACCCGCATTGGCACTCTCAGACTAAATTGCGTTCTAGAACGGACGGACCCCAAGAAAATACTCTGGAAAAAGGATCTTTCAGCCTCTTACTCGTACAACGTGACAGACTCAATCGGCGGCACTCTCTCGAACAGACGAACGGCGATCTCTCGAATGATTAAGGATCTCATTCCGCGAATCCACAGATCCATGTATGACAAGTTCTAAAACTACCGAAGGCGCACTACGCATTGTCGCTTCGGACGTTTTCATACAAAGCCTGAGACGTTAAAGCTTCCAAAGGGGCGTTATCTTGATTACAATGCAGGCCGCCCGTCTGACCTGATGGGCTGTACAGCGGCTCGAGGCTATTGAGATTGAAAACATTCATGGGAGGTTGGATTAATGCCTAGAAAAAAGATAACCGTCGTGGGAGCGGGAAACGTAGGCGCATCTGTTGCGGCCTATGCGTCGGCCCAGGAATTGGGAGATGTAGTGTTGGTGGATATCATTGAAGGGATTCCCCAGGGCAAGGGTCTTGATATGTTCGAGGCCACCCCTGTGTTGGGCACGGACAGTAAAGCAATCGGCGTCAACGCATACGAAGCTACTCAGGGAAGCGATATTGTAATCATCACCGCGGGGATAGCCAGAAAACCCGGTATGAGCCGAGACGACCTTCTCAAGACCAATGTGAAGATCGTAGGCGAAGTGGCGGAGAAGGCCGCCAGGTTTTCCCCGAATGCCGTAATGATCATAGTCTCCAACCCATTGGACGCTATGGTCTACACTGCGTGGAAGAAGTCACGTTTCGAACCCAGACGTATAATCGGAATGGCGGGCGTTTTGGACACTGCTCGGTTCAGGAGCTTTCTAGCGGACGAGATTGGCGTGTCGGTTGAAGATATTCACGCTCTCGTCCTTGGAGGGCATGGAGACACCATGGTGCCGCTCACACGATACTGCTTCGTGGGTGGCATCCCTGTAACCAATTTTATTACCGAAGACAGGCTCGAAGAGATTGTTCAGAGAACCCGACAGGGCGGTGCCGAAATCGTGAATCTGCTGAAAACGGGAAGCGCGTACTATGCCCCCGCCGCGTCAGCGGTCCAGATGGCGCGATCTATCCTATTAGATAAGAAAAGACTTTTGCCGGTTGCAGCCTACCTCAACGGCGAGTTCGGCGAGAAGGGGATATTTGTTGGGGTGCCTGCGATCCTCGGATCCACAGGAGTGGAAAGAGTCGTGGAATTGGAATTGAACACGGAGGAGCAGGAAGCCTTCGACCGGTCCGTGGAAGCAGTGAAGACCCTTGTCAAGGAAGTGGATCAACTATTGTAGTGTCTCCAACGTCCGGTCGGACTCAAATCGTTCGCAAGAACAAGGCCATTGCCATGCCGCAAGTCTTGTGGAGGGGGATGGTTGAGTAGAGGGTCGGGCAGCACTTGACTTTGGCACACAACTTGCCGCCTTAAATGGTGAACAACGACTCCTTTAACCATACCCTCAGCCCTCCTGCACAAGGTGGGCTATTTTTTTGGCCTGATTTCTACTGGTTTGTGTTTCTTGACCCAATCGACCGCGTTGAGCACCATTGCATTCACACGAAATATCCACACACTTGGCGTGCAAATTTTTCACATGCGCCATTTACCGGCATCGCGCGGTCCTTGTTCGTGCTCAAACCTTAAGCGGAGGCTATTTGTATTCGAGGCCGTGTGATAAAGTCTGAGGTGTGAAGCGTCTGTTGCCTACGACGGGCGAACGCTTGCGAGAAACCCTTGGAAGCCGGTGACGACCGTGTCTGAAGGAACGTACTATATTGAGACCTACGGCTGTCAGATGAACGAGCACGACTCTGAAAAGATGGCCGTAATGCTGGAAGGGCTTGGGCTCACCGAGGCATCATCCCCGGATGAAGCTGCGGTGGTTGTAATCAACACGTGTTCCATAAGGGAAAAGGCCGAACATAAGCTGTACAGCGCATTAGGAAAATTGAAGCCTTTAAAAGAGAAGAATCCTGGAATGGTGACACTAGTGGCCGGGTGTGTGGCTCAGCAGGAAAAGGGTAAGCTGCTCAAAAAGGTCCATCACCTCGACGCGGTGCTCGGAACACATTGCATATCGGAACTGCCTGCCTTAGTCCGGCAGATAGCCAAAGCCCGCAATCGCATCGCGCTCACTGACTTCCGCCGAGATGTTGATTCCCTGCATTTTCCTGCACCGAGTAAAGGTCCCAGCCCTGTCTGCTGCTATGTGACAATAATGCAGGGTTGCTCTAACTTCTGCTCGTACTGTGTCGTCCCCTTTACCCGAGGGCCTGAACAGAGCCGGCCTATGGAGGAGATCATCGCGGAAGTAAATGCTCTGGTGGCAAGGGGAGTGCGCGAGGTTGCCCTGCTTGGACAGAACGTGAACGCGTACGGGAATGATCTGAGTAGTGGGAATTCATTTGCCCGTCTCCTCACCGCATTGAACAGGACTCAAGGCCTTCAGAGAATTAGATTCACCACCTCTCATCCTCGTGATTTCAATAGTGACCTCGCATTCGCTATGGCACAATTGGAATCGGTTTGCGAACACATTCATCTCCCCCTCCAAAGCGGTTCCGATAGGGTCCTCCACGCAATGAAAAGGGGTTACACCCTCGCGGACTACCTGGAGAAGATTCGCATCTTGCGGGAAGCAATTCCGTCAGTTGCCGTCACCGCGGACATGATCGTGGGATTTCCCGGCGAGACTGAAGAGGATTTCTCCCAGACGCTCCAGGCTTTGGAGCAGATCCGGTTCGATCAAATCTTTTCCTTCAAGTTTTCTCCCAGGCCCGGACCTTCGGCCCGCAATCTGCCCGACCAGGTCCCCGAGGAAATGAAGGCGGAGCGCCTATCGCAAGTGCACGAACTGCAGGATCGTATAACCGGGGCTTATCACGTGGCAGCGGAAGGTACCGTGGAAGAGGTTCTCGTCGAAGGATTCAGACCTCGGACCGGTCAGCCGTTCGGCCGCACGCGTGGAAACAAGATTGTCAACCTGGAGCCAGCCGACGATATCAAAGAAGGCGATCTGGTAGAGGTCGAGATCCTGCGAGCCCTGAGGCATTCGCTGAGAGGAAAGAAGATTGGGTGAAGGGCGTCTCTTTCAGGTGTGCAGAGGTGTTTCGCCTCGTGTCATTGCGATGAGTGTAACGACGAAGCAATCGCCCTTGCAATGACAGTTTCCACCATTGCCAGACTTAAGATGCCCCTCTCCATGTCAAACGCACATCAATTTCGGCAATCGCATTAACGCTCTACTTACTGAGAGCCGGTAAATCCATAATTGAGCGAACAATTCGGTCTCCAAAATCGATCAGACCGGGTCCCTTTTCAAGGCTGTTGACGATTACCGCAATGACGAAGGTCTTGCCCGAAGGTGTAATGCCGTACCCCGCGAGCGCATTGACTCCCCTAAGCGTCCCCGTTTTTGCCCGCAATCGTCTTTTCACGTTTGGATCTGTGAACTTCTCTTTGAGCGTCCCGTCAACTCCCGCCACGCCGAATGAAGCCATGTATTCCGCGTTGTAAGAGAAGTCTCGAGAGGCTTGGAGCAGCACACGAACAAGCGCGGACGCACTCACACGGTTATTTCGAGAAAGACCGCTCGCCTCGCTCAAGGAGAAACTCTCCTCACTCACGCCGCATGAGAGCAGATATTTTCGAATAACAGACAGCCCCTTTTCTCGCGTCCCGGGCGCGCCATGCACCTTGGCCCCCATTGCCATGTTGATCTGTTCAGCCATAAAATTGTTGCTGAACTTGTTCAACCAATAGACGATGCCCCCCAGAGGACGGGAATTGAATTCGAAATAAGAGACCGCTGAGGGGGGCACTTTACCGCGCACTACCTTACCGTTCACTCTGATCCCTTCGCGGAGTAAAAATTCTTTGAATACCTCGCCGAAGTACGCACTTGGCAGTGCGACGTTAACGTAACGTCGCCATCCAGGGGCATCTACGCCGATCACTCCCTCGAGCCGTATGATTTCGCGATCGTCGGCAGTAACATGTTTGGTTATCTCTACCTGCGCGGGCTTGCTGCCTTTGACCGTCTTCACTTTCGCCTGCACAATCGAATATTCCGAGACGGGGTCTGTAATGGTTTGGGCATCCTGCCCCGGTCGAGACGCAGGCTGGACCAAGACCTTGATTGAATTGAAATTCAGAGATAGGGCGCTGTACGGCGCATGATAGGATCTGGGGCCGAGCTTCTCATTCTCGTCCAGGGGCGGCTCGGGAGTAAAGTATGAATCGTCCACGACGATGTTCCCTCGAATCTCCTGGAGCCCTTTATCCTTCAGCGCGCGAGTCAGCGCAAAGAGTTCTTCACTTACAAGGTACGGGTCCCCACAGCCTCTAAGAAAAAGATTCCCCACCGATTCGTCCCTAATTTTATCTGCCAGGATCTCAGTGACAAAGGTAAAATCAGGATTCAAGGCTTGCAAGGCTGCCGCGCTGGTGACCACCTTCATGGTGGAAGCCGGGATGTGGGGGAGATCCGGATTCTTCTCCATGATGATGCGCCCGGATTCAAGATCGGCCACCTGCACGGTAATCGAACAATTGGCCGGCAAGTCGCGTTTGACTATGGCTTCGAGCTGCCCATTTAAAGGAGGGGAGCCGGCCGCCAAGACTCCAACGGATGTCGCGGCCATTAGAATGACCGCCGAGGCCGTAAGTGCCACGTTCCTGCTAAGGAAACATCGCTGTTGCCGAGGGGGGGGGCTGCCGGGACGGGGACATTTGGATGCGCGTACGTAACGAAAGAGCCTGATATTAAGCCTGAGCATATATGGTCTTTCCCTTAATATTATTTAACTTTTTGTAAAGACTGCTCTGAACCGGGGTGGTGGGCCACGGGTGAGTCCGAGGACGGGGGCCGTACGTTTTGCCCTGGTTTATTGCAGGGATAGCGATATATGATTCGGCGGGACCTGTCAAGAGAAGGACCGGAAGCACAGGGAGCGGGAGAGATTTTTCGCGGACTCGCGCGTTTAGCCCTGTGAAAAAAGAGACGTGATTTAAATAACATAATCCTCAGCATCTACCTCTTTCTCGAAAATCATGTCAACCCACTGAAAAATCGTTCACTTTTTTCTTGACATTAAATTTCATTTGCTATTAAAGCAATATCCAACATTTCGAGCTGGGAGGAAGGGTATGTTGAGAAGAATACCTTCTACGCCGTTGGTATGTCTAGTTGTTTTCCTTTCAACCATTTTCCTAAACGCTTCATGGGCCGCGGGACCTGATGAATCGCTGGATATGCTGCTGAAGCCCAACCAGGCCGGCAGCGCTCCAACCGTTGTAGCTCATAAAGCCAAATCCCCCCGCGCGGCATCAAGGGCCGTGGTCGCGCCCTTAGCTGTTCCCTACCCGCCGCCGCCTCCGATGGGAATTACCAAGGTCAAGCCTTCCATCTGTCCGCCTTTCGCATTCTGCGCACCCATGTGCATTTTGCCCGCTCCACGGATGGGGCAGTGGGAAATGAGTGCACAGGCCTTTTTCGCCGCCGTGCGGGGCAAGATCGCGTGGCCGCGGTACTCTCAATTCAACAATTTTCAAACTGACGACAGCGCCTTGTGGCCCAACCTCACCGATCAGCTGCAACTGCCGGCACACCAGGTGGTGGGTCAGTTCACCGCATCGTACCAATTCCGTCCCAACTGGGCGGTTCGATTCTCGGTGCTCGGCTTTGAGTCGAGCGGAGGCGGGCTGGTGCAGCAGGTGAACAATTTGACCGGGTTCTTTGTCTTCGGCAACCAGTTCTTCACCTTCGGGCAACAGATTCAGTCCAAGTGGACACACACTTACGCCACGGTGGGACTCGTTTACGATGCCATTCGAAGCTGTCGCGCCAAAGTGAGTGTATTCGCCAACTGGGTACATGTGGACGACAGAATCAACGTCATCTGTAGCACCTGCGGCTTCGGCAACTCAACCTTCAGCAAGAATACCGATGCCGCCATGGTTGGGCTGCAGTTTCAGAAGTGTCTGGTGGCCATGCCAAATGGCGGGACCTTCTCCTGCGACTCCAAAGCCGGCGCCATGTTTCTGGATAACGTTGAGGGCTGGGACGTTGAACTTGGCGGACGCTACTCTATCCCCCTTAATGCAGGCGGCCGCTGGGGCTACCTAAAAGGTGGATACCGCTTCGTAAATCTGAATAAATCACAATCCGACTTTGTCTTCAATAACGCGCTGGAAGGCGGATTCATGGAATTCGGCTTCATCTTCTGATCACAATTTTGTCGGCCGGTGAATGTGGGGCGAACAACAATCGTCAACTCCGGAGCTGCGCGCAAATGATACACCTCGAACCTCCGGAGTCCTCCTTAAGACGAGGCTAAAGTTCACTCATCAGTTTACCGGCCATTCTGTTTCATTAGCCCGGCCGTCTGACGGCGTCCCCCAGCTCGACCCCTACGGTCGGGCTTTCTTTTTTGAAAAATCTCCTACCCGAATCTCAGTTAGCCTCTATCGCAGGGACTAGCTCTTTCCCTCTGATCAGGCGTTTGACCACAGATTCACGGCCGAGCACTTCCAGCATTTCAAACAGGCCGGGCCCTACCGATGTTCCAGATACCGCGGTGCGAGCCGCGTTAATCAACAGACCGGCTTTGACTTCCTTTTCCTCAGCGTAATTACGGAAGACTTCCTCCGTGGAATGCGCGCTGAACTCCGGCAAGTGCGCCAGTCGCTCGGCCAGCTCAGGAAGAAGTTCTCTGAGGCGAGGCTCTTTGAGATTCTTCTTCACGGCTTTCTCGTCAAAATCGAAATCTTCCGAAAAATAGCACCGGCCCCAAGTTGAAAAATCCTTTAGCGTAAGGAACCGCGCCCGAATGAGGTCAAGAGTTCTCAAGAACCATTCGCACTCTTCGTTTTGAAAAGAATCACGCCACAGACCTGATTCCTTGAATTCCGCTTCAACGAAGGGGACGAGTTCGTCCAATGGCATAGTCCGAATATAAGTTGAGTTGAAGTGAATAGCCTTTGGGTCGGTCCAGTTCTTAGGATCGCCGGGGACGTAATTGAAAATGGAATTAGCTCTGTTGATCCGCGACAGGTCAAAGGTTTCTATCAGCTCTTCACGAGTAAAGAATTCGCGGCCATCCGTCGTTGCCCAGCCGAGGAGCGCCATGAAATTGCAGAGAGCCCAGGGGAGAAATCCTTGCCGCCGATAATAGGAAATCGTCACGACCTCGCCGTGTGTCCGCTTCGACAGCTTGGCTTTCTTGTTGTCGAGGGTTAGCGGCATGTGTGCGAAGAGAGGCGGCGCGATTCCGAGCGCTCTATAGATGAGGACCTGTTTTGGAGTGTTTGCAATTCCGTCGGCTCCTCGAATGACATGTGTGATCCGGTCCAGCGCATCGTCCACTGCGTTGCTCAGGATGTACAGTGGTCGCCCGTCGGAACGAAGTACCACGAAGTCTTCTATATCCTGTCCTCGCTTTTCAACTCTTCCGTAGACCGCGTCGTCAAATGCGACGGTGTCGGAATAGTCACGGGGTACGCGAAAGCGGATCACGTAGGGAAGTCCTTTCTGGAGCTTCTCCTCTATCTGGCTCTGCGAAAGGTTGCGGCAGCGCCCATCGTACATGAAGGCAATTCGCTTGGCCTCCGCCCCTTTTCTTTGGGCTTCAAGCTCTTCACGAGTGCAGAAGCACCGGTACGCGTGCCCTTTGCTGAGAAGTTCGTGGGCCGCTTCCACATGTTTGGGTAGATTGTCGGTTTGGAAGTGCGGCCCCTCGTCCCAATCCAGGCCAAGCCACGTGAGGCCATCCAGGATTTCCTGGACAGATTCTTTGCTGGAGCGTTCCACATCGGTGTCTTCAATCCGGAGAATGAAGACGCCACCAGTTTTTCTGGCCCACAGCCAGTTGTAGAGCGCCGTTCGCGCTCCGCCAAGGTGCAGGTATCCGGTGGGTGAAGGCGCGAAACGCACCCGTACCTGCGCTTGAGATTTGTTTTCGTCAGGATTCATGGTCACCAAATTTTCAAGCCGGTTCATTTGATTGGATCCAAAACAGTCACGGGGGATTTGGACAACTTCCGGAACGTCTCGCGATCGTCAAGGCTACCCACGATATCGCCACAGTGCATGGGCACGGCCACTTTGGGATTGATCTTTTGTATAGCCTCTGCGGCCTGCTTTACAGTCATTGTATACGTCCCACCGACTGGCAGAAGAGCTACGTCAGCGCAAATATTAGCCATTTCAGGAATCACGTCGGTGTCGCCCGAGTGATAAATACGGAACCCATCGACTGTCACCACATAGCCGACCCAATTGTTCTTCCTGGGGTGGAACTCCTTGTCCGTATTGTATGCGGGCACAGCCTCTATCTTTACTTCTCCTATTTCCAAACTTCCGCCTGGGGCTATGACCTTGAAAGCATCCCCGAAGCCTGCCTTGCAATCCGCCGGTCCGACGATGATTGTCGATGGCTTCCGAATCTTTTCCACATCCTCTTCAGAGAGGTGATCGTAATGGCTGTGCGTAATGCAGACCAAATCAGCCGGTACTGTACTCTTGAGTTTCCAAGGGTCAATGTACACAGTTGCCCGCGAGCCGTCGATCCGAAAGCTTGCATGGCCCAACCACTTCACCTTTTCCTTCACAAAAGATTCAACTTCCATGCTCTGTCCTCCTTACTTAAAGCTGGACCCTTAAAAAGGGCACAGAATGTGTTGAGCAGGCTGGCTTGCCATTGATACGGGGCTTTAAGAACCTTTTTCATTGTACGCAGCGATTCATTTAATTGCAAATCCACAGCGACACGTCACCTTTCGGCAGCGCTAACAGTAGAGTCCATCGTGAATCTCGCAGCGTAAAGCCGGTGCCTGCGGCCGCCGGACAGTGGTCAGTCCGATGTCCCCCGAATGACAGGCCCAACGAGTTGTTGTATAATTAGCGAATCTTGAGAAACAGAAATAATAGTTAGCCTGATGCCTAAAAACAAAAGAACCCCGAAGCTCAGCAATACTAGAACCGACCGAGATTGGATCATGATAGTGCTGGGGGTGTGTCTAGTGATCTTTTTTCTGGTGAGTGGATACCTGAGCTGTGGCAATACGGAAAAAAGCAGCCCCCCCAGGTTACGGGGTCCTGTGAAAGATCCCGCACGCCTGGGAGCCGGACGCGTGACCCCATACATTGGTGCAATCGTACTCCGGCGAGACCGAACGCCCCCTTCTCTTGAAGCAACCCCCTGATACAAAAAAACCCCTCAGACGGGCTTACAGGGCAAAGCCATGCCGTTACCTGGTGGGGTTTTATGAAAATTATGGTCTATTATAGCGCGTTTCGTCACCGAGTGGTAGATTTGTGGAGGACATTGGGGTGACCAATGCTTTCCTTTTCTAACCGTTTCTATTGGCCGAGTTCTTCTCGGAGCAAAAGAGCCACGGCCTTTTGAGCAAACGCTTACAAAGAAAGGTTACGGAGAAAAGCCGTTGCGAACATTTGCCAGTGCAATAGTGCGATTCTTTCTCACCGGCACGGCCACACTGCTCCCTTTCGTGGTGACCATCTTCGTGGTGAGCTGGGTAGTGAGGTTTGCCGACGCGTATATCGGCCCGAGCAGCTCTTTCGGGTTGTTTCTCCTAACAATTGTGGGGGACAATCATAAGTACCCCGGCTACATAGCTGGCTATCTTGTCGTAGTGCTCCTGATTATTCTCCTGGGTTTTCTTGTGAACCGAGCCACGGTGGCTAGAGTCCATCGCGCTATCGATTCCCTCTTCGCAAAGATCCCCCTTATCGGCAAGATTTACTCCGGTGTGGGGCAGGTGGTAGACGTATTTGGCAAGAAGGAGCAGGTCGGTAGGTTCGGCGGAGTTGGCCACATTCGCATAGGAAACGTGCAAATGCTAGGGCTTCTGACCTCTACGCAACGCTACACACTATGTGACGGCCGGCAACATCTGCTGGTGTTCGTTCCCAACTCTCCGATTCCCGCCACTGGGTTCAACGTGCTGGTCTTGGAGGAGGATTTTATGCAGCTTGACATGACTGTGGAGGATCTTGCCAAGCTATTGATGTCACTAGGACTTATCGGCACTCAAGTGCTCGCCGGCTCTTGCGTTCCACTTGAGATAGGGAAGACAGCGAATGAGCGGAAAACTGAACAATGAGTTGATGAAGCGTACCAGCGACGAACCGTACGCCCGGCTTTTGGGAATGGAAGTTATCGAGATCGGGTCGGGCAGTTCACTGGTAAGGATGCGCGTCCGTCCGGATCTGGAAAACATCTTCGGCGTGACGCATGGCGGCGCTCTGTTTTCTTTGATCGACGAGGCCTTCCAAATAGCCAGCAACGCTCGCGGCGTCCTGGCTGTTGCACTCAATGTAAGCATCACTTACGCAGCCTCGCCCAAGCCGAGCTCGGTGCTGGAGGCGCGAGCAACAGAAATTCACAAGACAAAACGTACCGCCACATATTTTTGCGAGGTAAGGGAGAAAGAAGAGGGGAATCTCATCGCAAGCGCGCATGCTCTCGCGTACAGAACCGGCAAACAAATCGATTTTTCGTGACCCTTCTAGAGCAAGAATCACTTGGCCTTCTTGAAAAAGCCTGTGATGCTGAACCTGCTTTTCTTTTCCGACAACTCTTCGGCCACTTCTTCAGGGGGCGGGATTTCCGTGGGCTCGTCTGTGCTTTCGACCGGTGGTTCGTCCGGGCTTTTGAAGGTGAGCATGTCCGTGAGAGTTACAGTATCGAGAAATTCTTCTGTTTCTTCATCAGGATTGGGCGATGGAAGGGGAATGGTTTGAGGAGGAGCTTGCTTCTTAATGATCTTAAAGCGGATTCCTCGCCGAGACAGATCGTTTTCGGTGATGAGTTTCTTCTCAAAAAGCTGCTTGATAAGATCCGCGAATCCCTGCGGACTTATCTTAAACTTCTCCATAAGCTGCCTGTTGGATAAAGGGCCGCGGATGCCCTCGATAGCTTCCTTCGCGCCTAATTCTCTGCTTGTGGTTGTCTCCGCCATGCTGATCGCCTCGCTGGCATTATACCGCATCCGGGGCCTGAGGTGAAAGTTGTTTGAAGGATACGGAGAGCCTTTTATCGCGGCTTTCAACGAGCCGGTAGAAATACAAAATTCTTTGTCAACATTATTATCCTAAGATATTAGCCTGCGTTCTGAAAATATTGAAGTTTATGAGTTAGAAATCTTTTATATTTTGTGAAAATTCCTGTATATTCGCCTGCACATCGGGGCATGGCCCCAATACGGAGCAAAGGAGCCGCTGTGAAGCTGAATAAGAAACTCCTTCTCGTTTCACTACTGTATTTTGCAGAAGGTTTTCCCTACGGAATTATTAAGGAGACACTTCCAGTATATTTCCGCATTCATGGGATGTCTCTGGTTCATGTGGGCTTGCTCAGCTTGTTGAGTCTCCCGTACGCGCTGAAATTCATCTGGGCTCCTGCCGTGGATTTTCTTGGAACACGACGCCAATGGATCTCGGCAGCTCAGTTTCTGATGTCGGCCTTCATTGTGCTGATCCTGCCGCTGGACCCGGCCGATCCCGCATTTTTGCTGTGGGTCTGCATTCTCTCTTTGGCGATATTGTCTGCTACTCAGGACGTTGCCATAGATGCATATTCTATAGAGCTGCTCAAGCCGTCGGAAATGGGAATAGCCAATGGATTTCGCATAGCGGCTTATCGCGTTGCAATGGTGATCTCCGGTGGTGTCTTTGTGGCGCTCGGGGGGTGGATAGGCTGGCAGTTAACCTACCTGATTGCCGCAATTGTTCTGGTGATCTGCAGTGCGATCTCCTTAAAACTGCCACCTGTGGAGGTTCAACGGCCACGACTGTCCCTTTCTTCCCTGGCTGCCCCTGTTAAGGATTTTTGTATGAGGCCTGGTTTGGTCCAAGTCGTACTGTTCATTTTGTTCTATAAGTTAGGGGACATGGCATTGGGACCAATGGTGCGACCATTCTGGTTGGACAGAGGACTTTCCACTAATGAGATAGGACTGATTGCAGGCACATTCGGGATACTCGCCACTATTGCAGGAGGGCTCGCTGGAGGGCTGTTTATGGCTCGCTTTGGAATATTTCGTGGTCTATGGTTCCTAGGCATGTGGCAAGCTGTCAGCAATCTCAGCTACGCGTGGGTTGCCGCTTATCCGGAAACGGGCAACTGGGGAATTTACGCGGCCTCTATCGCCGAATCGTTTTGTGGCGGACTGGGCACCGCTGCATTTTTGGCATTTTTGATGAGCATATGTAAGAAGCAATACTCCGCGACACAATACGCGCTACTCTCCGCGCTTTTCAACGTGCCCGGCATAGTTCTAGGGACTCTGAGTGGATGGGCCGCAACCCATATGGGTTACGCACAGTATTTCGTCCTAACATTTTTTCTTTCGCTTCCGGCGTTTGCATTTCTATTTCATGCCAGGGATTGGATTCCTACTGACCGGGATGTGTCCAATTCACGCAAGAGCAACGCTGGGCCGCCGAAGTGCGACCCTCCAACAGTTGAGAGGACCGCCCAAGCCGTGGTGGTGCCGCTTCCACAAGCCAAAGCCTCTTGATCGAACCTTTATGCATTCATTATAGCGGGGGTAGATGTTGCCATTGCGAGCGCAGCGAAGCAATCTCCAGTCCCTCGTCTCGCTGGACTTCACTCCTCGCTATTAACAGGCCCGGCAAAATGCCATCCCATGGGTGAGCAGCAACGCCAAACCTGTTCCCGCCCTTGACACCATGGGGCGCCTCCGCTATTTCTAGTACTAGACCCTTGAACTCTTCCCATCCCCCCAGAGGTGTCCTTGATAGTAGCTGAGGCGAAAACTTTTGCTGAAATTCAGGAAATGATCCGCGGATTTTCACGCATTCTCGTGGCGGGTTGTGGAACGTGCGTCGCGGTCTGCCTCACTGGTGGAGAGAAAGAAGCGGGAATCCTTGCGACCCGTCTCAACCTTGCCGCGGGCCGTGATAATAAAGACTTCCAAGTCCTTGCGGCCACCGTGGAACGCCAATGCGACCGCGAATTCCTGGAACTGTTTCGCGATCACGTAAGCACAGTCGATGCTGTTGTCTCCCTCGCCTGTGGAGCCGGCATTCAATTCCTCGCTGAGATGTACCCTGACACACCGGTCTTTCCCGGAGTTGACACCAGCTTCATAGGAGTAGCCGAGGGCGCAGGAGTCTGGACCGAACGCTGCCGTTCTTGCAATCAGTGCTATCTGGGAATCACCGGTGGTATCTGCCCTGTAACAATGTGCGCCAAAAGTCTTCTGAACGGTCCCTGCGGAGGTCCGAGAAACGGAAAGTGCGAAACGGATCCGCAAAGAGATTGCGCCTGGGTTCAGATCATTGATCGGCTTGAACGCCAATCTCGTCTCGACCTCTTGAAGTCGATTGTGCCCCCGATGCGCAACGATAGGAATACTCATCCCGCGAAAATAGTTCGGACGGTTTATCAGCGGGTGTCCGCCATTGATTGAACCACTCGGAGAGGATGAACTCCCATTT
>JBKQMK010000518.1:0-2863 GCA_052146735.1 Desulfomonilaceae bacterium
CTACGACAATCCCTACGCTGTCTGGGCCAAACTGTTCGATTACTTGACCCAGCCGGCGCTTGACTTCTCCAAGAGCGACTTCCCACGAGGCTTCTCGGAAATTGCCGGTTTCCTCCCGGATGAGCGGCTCGCTTAACCTTTCCGCGGTTGACAGGGCATCCTGGCCGTAATGCCCTCTGACGCAAAGAGAGAGGCTGTTCACCGGGGAACCGGGTACTCCCCGGGCTCCAACCACAACACGGTCAATCAGTTCGTATTCGAGATGGCAGCCGGTCCCGCAGTACGAACAGATTCCCGGCGTTCGATCCTTTCCCGAGCTGTGCCAGGGGCGGTCCTTCTCGGCTAGGGCATCGGTGGGACAGATTGCAACGCAGGATCCGCAGAAATTGCAGTCAGATTCGTCCAGAGAAGAGCGGTGTGCCGTACCGGGATGACTCGAATAACCGCGGTCGATGTACTCCAACACACCCATCGCCTCGAAATCCCTGCACACCCGGATGCACCGGCCACATAGGACACACTTCGTCAGATCCCGGACAATAAAGGGATTGAGCTCCGCCATATATCTCCAGCGCCTGACGGGCTCCATATCGGGGTCGCACACCCCGTGCTCCTTTGCCAGAGACCGGAGCGTGCATTCATTCCCTTTGTTGCAGATAACGCACGCTGAAGGATGATCCGAGAGAATGAGTTCCAGCACGCCTCGCCTCGCGCTGACGGCGTTGGCGGAATGCGTAAGAACTTCCATCCCGTCGGCTATAGGAGTGACGCAGGAGGTTAACAGTCTCCCCGTTTTTCCCTCTTCGACCAGGCAGAGCCTACACGCGCCGGAGCTTTCCAGAAGGGGATGGTGGCACAAAGTCGGTATTTCCACCCCCACCTGCCTGGCCAGATCCAGAATCGTCGTGCCTGGCATTCCTGCAACTACTCGACCATTAAGAGAAATCGTGACAGTCTCCACAATGGCCCTCCGTTAATCAGAAACCCGGAGAAGAAGTTTACGCTGCAAGCCCTTCGCGGTCCGTCCAACTCAATAGTCCAAACATCTCTCACGTAGGGACCACGGGCTGAACCAGTCTTGTCACTTGTCGACCTTCGGCAGGATCATTTGAACTTCGAGCGCTTGATCTCCTGAAGGACCCTGCCGATCTTGTCTTCCCATCCAAAGGGGAGGATGTGGACCCCTGCACAAATGTCCCGGAGTTGGTCCACAGTCTCCAGCAGAATTTTGGCCGATTCGTCGAATTTGATAGGGGCTTTTTCGATCCGCTCGATAATGTGGTCAGGTATGTTAAGCCCTCCAACGCGTTTCAACATACGGGCTCCCATGCCGGAATGGAGCATAAGTACTTCGGCAATGATGGGAGCCCCTAAGGGGGCGACTCGTTTCACAAATTTGGCGAACAGATCTACATCGAAGACGGGAGTGGCGAGAAAATATTTTGTGCCCTGTTCGACGAGCTTCTCCATTTCGCGAAGCTCCATGTCCGGGGGGTTGCCGCCAAAACAAGCCTCCACGCCTGAGCCAATGAAGAAGTCCTTTTCACCCTCAAGGTCCTTTCCGTGTACGTCTATGCCTTTTTTCAGAGAGTCAATCACAGAGAAGAACTTTCCCACATCCACGTGGAAATACATCATCTCTTGAAGAGAATCGCCCGTGATACGATAGTCATCCGTAAACACCAGAAGGTTATCCACTCCCAGCGAGGATGCTTGAATGAGGGCTTCCTGGATTTCCAGGCGATTGCGATCGCGCGTGCCCACCTGGAACACAGGATCAAATTTTTTCTCCCGGAGTAGTCTACAAAGCGACAGGGAATCGCTAATGGCCGCGTCTGTGGCAAAAGGGTGGAAACGAACGCCATCCACCCGCCCCCAAAGGTGGTAGATTTCATCCAAATAATCATGAGGGGTCTTCCCGTGGGGAAGGTGGATCTCACACGTGACGATAAACTTGTTTTCTTGCAAAGCTAGCTTCAGGCTCATGACGTCACTCCCCTCCACAGCGTCAGATAGTCACTGGGGGAGCCCCAGGAGGCTCGCCACTTCCTTCTTCAGCTTCTCCAAGGGCAAAGGCTTCGAAAAGCAGACATCCGCGCCGTATTTTTTCATTTTCTCATGATTCTCTTCGTCCAGGTAAGCTGAGAGGACAATGATCTTCATCTGGCAGGTAGCGGGGTCCTGCTTTACCCTCTTGCATACCTCGTACCCGTCAACGTCGGGCATCATTATGTCAAGGATCAGGACGTCAGGTTTAAAATGACTCACCTGGAGCCCGGCTTCGAAGCCGTCAGCGGCTGAAATTATCTCGTAATCGTGGGGCTCCTCTTCCAGAGAACGGACTATTGTCTCAACGATCAATTTGTCGTCGTCAATTACAAGGATCTTCTTGCGCTCCCCTTGGTCAGCCTCGTCGGGGAGAGGCATGCCCATGCGCCGGAGGAAGACCTCCAAATCCTCTTTTCTGACCCGACGATGCCCACCCACAGTCCGAAAGGCTTTGATGTGACCGTCGTCTATCCAATTGCAAATCGTTTTTGGGGATACACTGCAATACTTGCTTGCCTGATAAACTGTGAGTACTCCCATGGCCCCACCTCCGCTAGCGCAAACGGGTTGGTTCCGCTTATTTTAACTATTACTGATTTTTCCAATTTGCATTTGCCATGCCAAGTGCTCGGTGGGAAGGAAACCTAGATCTGGACGGCTGGAAAGACGTACGGCTAGAAGATCAGGACAGGTCCGCGAGTGTCAGGATTTTTTACAAACTGTAAAACAGATTGTAAAAATCTCTGCTATATGACTGCCGGGCCTGAAAAGCCCTGAACAGGTAAGGAGACGAATTCACACTGAATATTCTCAG
>JBKQMK010000519.1:0-36577 GCA_052146735.1 Desulfomonilaceae bacterium
CGGCATCGCAACTTTGCGCTCCGGGGAACGGCAAAGAGGAGTCAAAACCGCAACGTTGCGGCATTGGTCAAGCCACTCAGGCTCAATGCCGAGCGCTGTATGCTTTGACCAAACGAGCAAACTATCAGGAAGCAGACATTGGAGAGATGCTTGCCCGCTTTGAGGCGTCCCGCTTTGAAGACCTTTCCCGTGAATCCGCATCGCAGTTGATCGGCCACCTGCAAACCCAAGTCGCTGCATAGACCTCTTTTTCAGACCTGTTGCAGATCAATAGCGAGATAACCGGACCATGAGTACCGGTATGGGGGAGACCTATGTACAGGTTTGTAAGGCTATTGCGTGACCTGCATGCGGCTCAACGGCTGCTTCGGCAGGGCTTAAGACAGATTTTCAACTTCACCGGGAGATGTAACTTGTACTTTCCCGGTGTTCACAAAAGAGGAAGGAGGAAAACATGCACGAGCTTATGGAAAAACCCCACTTGTCCTATTCACAGATCAACACGTACTTGACGTGCCCTTTGAAATACCGTTTCCACTACATCGACCAGATTGAGCCACCTTTTGTCAGCTCTGCACTGGCTTTCGGGTCCTGCATTCATGAGGCCGTAGGAGCCTTCTATCAAAGCTGTCTTGAGGGAGACGCTCTATCTCCCAGTCAGGTTCATGATGTTTACCGTCAGGCTTGGGAAAGCCATTCCAAGGAGCGACAAATACGTTTCTTCAACGGCGACTCCACGGAAACTCTCACGACAAAGGCAAAAAGCATGCTGGAGGTGTTTCACGAGTCATTCGATCCGGCCGCTCAGATCATTGGGATCGAGGAGCCCTTTGAAGTGGATCTGGGCAAGCGTATGCCCCCGCTGGTTGGTTGGATAGACGCAGTGGAGCTGGCGCCGGATGGAACGGTCAGTGTCATTGATCTGAAAACAGCTTCCAAACGCTATTCAGATAATACCGTCCATTCCAACGTGCAGCTTACCTGCTATTCATTGGGGGCCAAAGTCCTAGGCTTCAACGGAGAGACTCGCTTTCGCCTCGACGTGCTCCTGAAGACTCAAAATCCGGAGCTGATACGGTACGAGACAACCCGAACGGATGCTGATCGCGAACGCTTCCTGAAGCTGGTGAAGAGCGTATGGCAGGGAATCAAGAAGGATGTCTTCTTCCCGAAAGCGGATTGGCAATGTGGTCAATGTCCGTTCCTCGATAACTGCAAAAACTGGTAGGAGGTAATCATGGCTACCAAGACTAAACCGGCAAGGATTGAACCCCAAGAAGAGCCGTCTGTGCAGCAGAAAATCGCAGTGGAACTGGAACGAGGCAGCGTCTCCGTTTCTCGGGATGGCCTTACCTTTTCCATCAGTGGCAAGAACGTGAAGTTGCAGAAGCAGAGCCCGTTGAGCCTGACATTCGACAGCGGCGAGGTTGAGTTTGACGATGGCGAAATAGCGGTCAAGGCCGAAGGAGACGCGATCAAGCTGAACTTGGATTAACATTAACCGCAAAACACTCAAGAGCCCGGCTGGTCTTCGGATCGGTCGGGCTTTTCTTTTTTGGAGGCATACCATGAGAATACAGGGCCGCATCAAGATGGGCCATTACCCGACACCGCCACGAGTGGTGGAACTGATCAGGAACTATCTTTCTTTTCCTCCAGGGCAATTCTCCAGCCTGGACCCCTGTTGCGGTGAAGGTGATGCGTTGGCGGGCCTTGTTGCAGGAACAAACGCTATAACCTATGGGGTAGAGCTGGATCATCAACGGGCGGAAGAGAGCAAGGCCCGCATCCATCAGGTATTGCGCTGTGGCATAGAGGAAACTCGGATACAGCACTGTTCCTGCTCGCTACTACTACTCAACCCGCCATACGATGAACTCACTCTGGAAGAAGAAGCAAACGCCAAGACAGAGAGACAAGAACGAGCGTTTCTTCGTATGACTGTACCTTATCTGATTCCCGAAGGCGTGCTGGTCTACATCATCCCTCAAAACCGCCTGAACAAGGCCATTGCAAGACTGTTGGCATCCCGGTTTGAACACATTCACGTATTCCGTTTTCCTGATCCGGAGTACGGGGACTTCAAGCAGATCGTCTTGTTCGGTGTGAGGAAGACCCACAATAACCTTGACGAACAGGAAGCGCTGAGGCTCCAAAGTATTCCGAAGATGAAGCTGTCGCCCCTTTCGGACAAGGCTGACACGGTTTATCCGGTCCCGCCCTCGGAGCCACTGACACAATTCCGATCCATACTTGTCGATCCGGAAGATCTGAAGAAGCATATGGCACAGTCTCCACTATGGAAGCGCTTTGCCGTCTTGACCACAAGATCCGAGTTGCGTGTTCCCCGTCCGCCGCTCCCCTTGCATTCCGGTCACCTTGGTTTGTTGCTGGCCGCGGGAAAGCTGGACGGAATCATGGGTACTGGCGAGGACTCACATCTCGTCAAAGGGAGTGTGCGAAAGATCACGACCGTGCTCCAGGAGATCAAGGGCGAGGTCCTTGAGGAGCGTGAACTGGATCGGTACGTGGTCTCCATCAAGATTCTCAACCAACACGGAGAAATCAGGGAGCTTACCTGAAGGAGGCATGAATGCTGGACACTGTAGTTTTTGAAGAGTGCTGGCGGAATATCAAGGTCTCCGCTTACACCGACCTCTATGCCTATGATCCTGAAGACGGAGCCGTGCTGTTTATTTCCCTGGCCGGGAACGAACAGGCAGTGAAGGCCATATCTTCAGCCATCATAGCGTGCAAGACATTGGGCATCAGGGGTGAGGGCCAGCCTGAGTATCTGTTGAACGGCCATCCTGCTTCACGCTATCGCATCATGTCCACAAAGCTGGCCGGTGGATCTCTGCATCAGATCGTAGCTGATTCCAGGTTTTGGGCAAACTCGAATACCGAGTCCCGCCTGGTAATCATTCCCGCAGGTATGCAGCCCCACGAAGCAATCTATTCACAGGTTCTCGCACCTTTGGCTTCCCCAGTCATTCCCACCTGGGCGCAATGGGTCTGTGATCGACTGCAACAGATCGACCGACTGACGGAAATGGCAGGAACATTGCGAGTAGTGGAGGTTGTTGCAGATGAGCGGATCATAGATGAACTCATCTCGGAAGGCATCCGAATGGGAAAAATCAATTTTAATGAACAAGGAGGCGCTTATGCTGGATTCCATTAACGATGTGACGAGTTATCTTCAGGCTTTCGGCGGGGCTCTGGCTCATAAGATCCAAGCCGAAGCCCTACCACTCTTTCAGCCAGGTGATGATTGGCATCCCAGAATGAAAGAGCTTTTACGTACGCCCTTCCAGGCTCAGGCTGATTCCATCCAGGCTGCGGTTGAAACATTGAGGAGACAGGACAGCGTGATGTGCATCGGTGAGATGGGCGTTGGAAAAACTCTCATCGGGGCAGCAGTTCCGTACATCATGGAAAACGGGCATCCTCCACGAGTGCTGGTGATGTGCCCCGGTCATCTCACTCGCAAGTGGGCACGAGAGGTAACACAGACTATCCCTGGAGCGCAGGCCACCATACTCACCCGTCTGGCTGATGTCCAAGCCATAGATCCGCACCAGCTTTATCATGGCCTGCGGTATTACATTGTGAGTAAGGAACGGGCCAAACTCTCATACGCATGGCGGCCGGCATTCAATCTACGCAAGAGTGTGCCGGTTTGTCCGGACTGCGGAAATAGAATAGTGGACCGTGACGGCGTGCCTGTGGATCAAGAGGCCCTGGCAAAAAGGAAGCATAAATGCTCAGCCTGCAATTCTCCCTTGTGGCAAGCTGACAACACCAGATTCCGCCGATATTCTGTGGCGGATTACATCAAGAAGCGCCTCAACGGGTACTTTGATTTCTTCATCTGCGATGAAGTACATGAGCTGAAAGGAGGGGCCACAGCTCAGGGAAATGCGTTCGGGACATTGGCGGCGGCTTGTAAGAAGACTATTGCACTGACGGGAACACTCCTGGGAGGCTATGCAAGCCACATGTTCTATCTCAACTATCGGCTCAATCCACAAGCCATGCTGGCGGACGGTGTCCAGTACGGCAAGGAGATGAACTTCATAAGCAGATATGGAGTATTGGAGCGTGTCACCCGGTACTACCCCGGTGACGACAACGTGTGTTCCAAGGGAAGGAAAGGCCCTACCGTAACGAGAGAGAAGCCCGGAATCAGTCCGGCTATCTTCTCGAATCACCTCATGGGTTCAACGGTCTTCCTCAATCTGGAGGACATTGCTCTTGACCTTCCGGAGCTGACTGAAGAGGTGGTTCCGGTGGAGATGGACGGTGACTTGGCTGATGCGTACCATGAATTGGAGCAGAAGGTGGGTGCGGCCATGCGAGAGATGCTCGTGAAAGGCTCCCGCAAGCTGCTCGGAACGTACCTAAATAGTTTGCTCTGCTATCCTGATCGCCCTTTCCAAAATGAACCCATTATCTATCCTGGAACGGATAGGATTATTGCACGGCCCGCCGCACTGGCGGAGAATCGGACATATGGCAAGGAGCAGCACCTGCTGGACATTATTCGCCAGGAGCTTGAACAAAGCCGCCGCTGTTTTGTTTACTGCGTGTACACGAACACGAGGGACATTACAGCGAGGCTCAAAGACATCCTGACCAGGAATGGTATTCGGGCTGAGATACTGCGGTCACATGTGAAACCCGAGCTGAGGGAAGAGTGGCTAAGGGAAAAGGTAGAGCTGGACATTCAGGTCATCATAGGCAATCCGATACTGGTACAAACAGGGCTGGACTTGTTGGACTTCCCGACCATCATCTTCTACCAGACCGGGTATTCGATCTTTACCCTCCGTCAGGCTTCTCGACGTTCATGGCGCATCGGCCAGGACAAGCCTGTAAGGATACATTACCTCCACTATCAGGGAACCATGCAGGAGCGGGCCATTGAGCTTGTGGGCAAGAAGCTCTCGGCTTCTTTGGCCATTGAAGGGAAACTGACCGGCGATGGACTGGCTTCCCTGTGCGCCGGTGAGGACATGACCCTCATGCTTGCACGGGCATTGGTGGAGGGGAGTAGAATAGAAGGGGCCGAAAGCGTGTGGCGATCAATAAATGAAAAACGGGTCGAAACGGCGTCATTTCCACGGCAGGCTGAAAATGTTGTCCATGTGCGGTACAGGAGCCCATCTTTGGAGGTGCTCGAAGAACGCTCATGGAGTTTTCCGGGGGAACACTTCGGTTTGGTTGCATCGGCATGATTGCACGAAGAGTAGGCTGATTACTCTGCGATATAATCTGTTCATGAGACCGCAATACTATATTTACGGTCTCCTTTTCCGGCATCCTCCGGCAAAGCGGCCAAGTTCGGAGCGCAGATCACGACAGTTTTGCCCGTTCCTGCCTGAAGAAAAAGTGTTTTCGCATTTTTTGATGTGCTGGAGGGGCATGAACGGAAACAGGCACTTAGAGCCAGGCAATCCCATCCTTAAGTTGTTGTCGTGCCGGTTTTTATCTGCCAGGAGTCCATCAGCTGATCAGTCAGTGGGTACTGGATTCACAAGGGGGTAAGCCCACCACAGCAAGACACCCCCATTTTCTTTTGACGGATCATCCCTCAATAGAACCTTCTTGCCCTCGAATATAGAGAAGAGGGAAAAATGCAGGCGGGAGCACATGAAGCGAAATTTTGGATGGATTGTCGGCCAAGGATAAGTCAGACAATGCGGCACAGCTGTCAGCAAAAAGGTCAGCGGAACGTGCTATCATCGGAACAAGAAGTTGCGGCTCTTGACAAATCAGCTCTCATCCAGCGCTTTACGCACCTGCTGCAGCAACTCCTTGAACCTAAATGGTTTACTGACAAAGCCTCTTGCACCCATTTCAACGGATTCTTTTGTGGAGGGGTCAGCAGATAACCCGCTAGCTATAAGGACTTTCAATTGTGGATCAATCTTTCGTAGTTCCTTGAGACACTCTTTGCCGCCCATCTCGGGCATAATCAGATCTAGAATCACCAGGGAAATCTGCGTACGCTCCTTCTCGAACAGATCCAATGCCTCTCTGCCGTTCGTGGCCGTAAGCACATTATAGCCAGCTTTACTGAGAATCCTGGCTCCCAGATCCCTAACGAACTCTTCATCGTCAACAAGGAGAACGGTTTCTGTTCCGAAAGCAGGCATCACTTGAGTCTCGTTCACCTCTGGCTCCACTTGGCTCTCGATGGCGGGCAAATAGATGTTGAAAGACGTGCCGTGTCCAACTTCACTGTAACAGTTTATGAAGCCCCCATGCTGCTTCACAATTCCATATACCATCGCAAGGCCAAGCCCAGTCCCCCTTCCCAACTCCTTGGTTGTGTAAAACGGCTCGAATATGTGCTCAATTGTTGCCTTATCCATTCCGTGGCCTGTGTCAGAAACCGTTAGCAAGACGTATTCTCCTGCCTTGGCTCCAACATGCACCCTGCAGTATTCGTCATCGAGCGTGACGTTTTTTGTCCCGACAGTGAGCTTGCCCCGATCGGGCATTGCATCACGGGCATTAACACCCAAATTCATCAAAACCTGTTCCATTTGAGTGGGGTCTGCATGGACGTCTGCAAGGTCATCGGACAAGTCCATCTGAATGTCTACCATCTTAGGAATAGTTCGTCTAAGGAGTTTCTCCACTTGCAGTATTCGTCTGTTAAGATTCAGGGGGATGGGCTTCGGCTCCACCTTTCTGCTAAAGGTCAGCAATCGCTGGACCAGTTCAGCTCCGCTCTTGCCTGCCTGGAATATTTTCGAGAGGTCCGAGTATTCGGGGTCGCCTTCCTGCCTCTCAGCCAACAGCAATTCTGAATAACCCAGCATGACTTGGAGCAGGTTGTTGAAGTCGTGTGCGATTCCACCAGAAAGCGTCCCAACAGCTTCCATCTTCTGCGCCTGGATAAGCTGCTTTTGTAGCAGGACTTCCTGAGTCACTTCACGCATTATCCCAACAAAATTGATGATTCTGCCAGAAGCATCGCGGACTGGAGAGATCGTGACATCCTCCTCGTAAGGGGTTCCGTCTTTGCGCTTCTTGCTCAAACGACTTGCCCAGGACTCTCCTTTGGAGAGCGTTTCCAGAAGTTTCTCGTAGAATGCTACATCATAATCATCACTTTTTAGTAAGCTCGGCTTCTCACCTATGAACTCTTCTCGTGTATACCCAGTGATACGCTCGCACGCGGGGTTAACGTATTGGATGTTTCCTTGGGCGTCGGTGATAACAATTGCTTCGGCGACCTGTTCTACGGCTGTTGCCAAACGACGTTGCGCTTCTTCAGACCGCTTTCGTTTTGAAACGTCTCTGACCCATACCTGCACTCCTGGCTCACCCTTCACTTTTACTGCCCTTGCACTGATTTCTCCGTCAAACGTTGAACCATCCCTTCGCTGCAACTTCACTTCATACTGGGGCTCGACGTCTTCGTCTCTCATTCGGGCCATAGCCCTCTCGCGAGCGATTTCCTGGTATTCCGGATGATAAATTACCCAGTGATCCATGCCTTCCAATTCTCCCTGGGAATAAGCCAGCATGTCGTAAAGATGCGAATTCGCGAAAATGATCTTGGGTCCTCTTTGGATGAATATTCCGTCAAAACTGTTCTCCACAAGAGCGCGATACCTTTCTTCGCTCTGCCGAACAGCCTCCTCTGCTAGCAGTCGGTCCGTGATATCCACCATCACGCCGATTAGACCGGCTAAGGCACCGTCAAGATCAAAAAAAGGTGCTTTATGATTAACGAATGAATGCTCAGTACCATCGGGGTGCCGCATAGTAAATTCAAAGACCTGGACATGAGGACGGTCAAACAATTCCAGATCCTTTGCGCGCCAGATGTCGCCCAGTTCTTTGGAAACCACTTCTTGAACAGACTTTCCCACCACTTCTTCTTTCGGCAAACCCACTAGGGCCGCAAAGGCTCGATTACAGCCAATATATTTGCTCTCAAGGTCCTTATAGAAAACCGGATTGGGAATGGCATCGATCAAGCTTTGCCGGAAGTCCAACAAATTTCTCAATGCCTCTTCGGCCCGTTTGCGCTCGGTAATGTCGTTTATGAACGCATAGTAGTAATGTGGCGCACGGTTGTCGTCTCTGACAAGGTGGACCAACAGCTCTACGGGGACACGGGTGCCGTCCTTGCGGACATACTCCTTCTCGTATCGCACTGGTTGGCCGGTTCGGTTCAGTTCTTCCAACTTGTCGCGCTCTTTTTCTTGCCACTCCGGCGGGGTAAGCACTTTTGCCCACTCAATGATCGCGAGCTCATCCTTGCTGTATCCGGTGAGTCTGCAAAATGCCTCATTGACCGTTCCCAGCCGACCATCGGGATAGCCCACGGCCAAAGGTTGAGATGACTTCTCAACCAGGTCGGCGAGAAATGTGGCTCGTCGGTGTGTTTCTTCCAATTCCTGATATTGCTTTGTTAGCGCCTTCTGTGCGGCATGCTCCTTGGATCGATCGCGAAACACCAGAACTACGCCGGTGATTTCACCTTTTTCGTCCCTGATGGGCGCTGCGCAGTCAGCTATGGGACGCTCAGTGCCGTCTTGGGCCACGAGCACCGAGTGATTCGCCAGGCCCACAACAAGTCCTTCGCGCAGGACTTTACTCACCGGGTTTTCGACCGATCGGCGAGTCTCCTCGTTGAAGATGCGGAAAACTTCCTCCAGTGGCTTCCCGCGGGCTTCCTCTTGTCGCCAACCGGTGAGGGCCTCTGCGACCGGGTTAAGCAGTTCCAAACGCCCGTCGGTGTCCGTGGAGATGATCCCGTCGCCTACGCTCATCAGAGTGATGCGGTGGCCCTCTTCCGCCCTCCGTAGTGCCGCCTCCGCAAGAAAAAGTTCCTTGTAATAAGCTTTTCCGTTTTTCTGCCAGGCCATGCCTACGGCAGTGACCAAGAAGGCCAGGAGACCTATGACGAGAGCCAGAATCAGTATGGATCGGAATCGCCAATCGGATAGCGCTTCCGCCTCATCCACCTTAGCAATCATGAACCAAGGGGAATTCGGGACGGCTTTCAGGGCACATAGCACGTCAACCCCTCGATAGTCCTCCCCTTGAACGATGCCTTCTTTGCCCAACACGGCCATAACCGCGGGCACATCTTTTCTGCTCAGAGGGATTCGTAGCTTGAGAGCGGTGTCCGGCTGGTGCCGCAGGTCGTTGAGAAAAAGGACTGAGTCTTCGTCGCGGCGCACCAGTAGGGTTTCGGCGCTGAGGGTTGGGGTGGGCCAAAGCTGAATAAGGGGATAGAGAAATTGCTTGGCATCAATCTTGAGGATGATCGCACCTATCGGCTCCAGTGTTTTTCCGGTCATTGTAAAGGACGGAGCGACGAGGCCAAGACCTGGGGTGAGATCACTTCGGTCAACTTCCAAATCGGTGAACACGGGGCGACGCTCGCGGAAGGCGGTGGTCAGGCCCTGCT
Source organism: Desulfomonilaceae bacterium (assembly GCA_052146735.1). Classification (GTDB taxonomy): domain Bacteria; phylum Desulfobacterota; class Desulfomonilia; order Desulfomonilales; family Desulfomonilaceae; genus CAWBBA01. Next base: position 9,443 of record JBKQMK010000519.1, read on the forward strand.
CCAAGTCATCATGCAGTGAGCCGGTTTGACCGCTAAGGCTTAAACGGATCCTCCCGGTGACGTCCACCAACAGGGCATCCCCGTAATGATAGTGCTCCTGGATGGCCCGGAGCTGCGCGAGAATCTGTTCGGTGGTCTTAGGCTCCGGGTCTGCCATCCACCGGACCAACGTCTCGGTCAAGAGGGGACTTTCCATGAGCACGGCAGCATCTCCCAGCCGCTCGGCCCGCCATGCAGCTATTAGGTTCACCTTTAACTGCACTATGGCCTGGAGGTTGTCCTCGGACTTCTGCCGAAGATCTTGCTCCTGGTAGAGATAGAACCAGTAGCCTCCGCCTATCAAGGCCAGCATGGCTAGCCCCGACGCCCCGATCAGCCAACGTGGAAATGATTTCATCTCACTGTGCCTCGCTTCAGGAAGCCTGGTTTACATCCCTGCCGAACTCGCTCGTTGACGTCACCCGATGCATAGCATGTTCGAACAGTCCCAACGGCCACTCCCCTTCGCCGCCGAATTTCAATCTGCGTCCGAAGGAGCATGCTGAACACTAATCCGAGGGGGTATTTTCAGCGAGACCGTTAAGACGGTGAACACCGCTGACCTTATACCGAGAACCGCCCACAAGAAGGGGCCAACAAAGGAAAATTACCTCATTTTGAGCATATCAGTCGGGAATCTACACAGTCAATGGTAATTTCTAGCCGAACCTGTGAATCAAGTTTACGTTTGCTGTGAAGCTCTTGGCGATTAGTTTGATCTGCTCAGCTCACAAGTTCTTCTGCCCTTGATCCTTGACCAACCTTTTGCGATCGAGGAAGATCGCTCGCTTCAAATCCATCCGCAATCGAAACAAATCTGTTCAGGGTGTAAGGCCCCGGGTTTGATGGTATGATGACTGGCGCAGAGATTCTTGGCGTCGCTTTGGACGCCACCATCGTGCTTCAAAGGAACCTGACTGAATTCTTAAAGGAAATGGCACCAAATCCGCTCTGGTAGTACTCGGAACAGCGGATTCACCCTTTACGTAATCAATTGAACTTTCCGGATTCATGCATGCAGGCCACACTCGTGGCGCACGAATCGGGATCACTTTCCATCCAAGACCTCACAAACCGTATCCACAAGTTCCTGTTGATTGAAAGGCTTGGCTAGTGTCCTGACTGCCCCTAAGCCCTTGGCTAGGCGCAGACAGGTTGCACTTGCCATAAGTTGACCGCCCCCGGACACCGCGATGATCTTCACATCAGGGAAATCACGTCGGAGTTCGATGATGAGTTCAATGCCTTCCTTTTCTGGCATGATTATATCCGTGATCACAAGATCGGCAGGATTCTCGCGATAGATCTCGACTCCGAGCTTGCCATCTGGCGCTTCGATGACATCGTGTCCGGCATGCTTGAGAATCCGCGAGTATAGCCCTCTGATGTCCTCTTCGTCTTCTATCACAAGAATTAGAGCCACCGCTCAGACCTCTCCCTTGAGTGCAAGAAAGTTACGGTGAAATCAGGTCGTTCTGAGATCTAACATCAAATCAACTCGCCGCCGTTCCCTCCCACTTCCTTGGCTGCCAGACAAATGATTAGATTCACGTCACCGGGGTTCCGTACCCTCGATTGAGGACACCCCGAATTAGAGCAACAGCTCAGTCTTCGAGGACTGCCCACAGATGAGTCTCGGACATCCTCTTGTCAAGTTCAGACTGCTCAACAACTCCTGATGCGACCAATTTCCTCAAAAGGCTCTGAAGTCCCTTTGCGGAAATCCCGTATCTTTTCATGAGAAATGAATCGTCCATTCCAGACCTTATGCACTGGGCAGCATCAGTTGCGCTGATAACCGGCTTTTCTTTGTTAATCTCCGGAAACTTGGCTTGGTCGAGTTCCACAACCACCGTGCCGGGGGATAGGGAGTTCCTGTGGTCAACTTCCGATTGCTTTAGGATTCCGGCGGCTACCACTTGGTCCATGAGACTGTGAAAAGCCTTTGCAGAAAGCTTGAGTTCACCGATGAGGGCGGCCTCATCCATCCCGGAATTGATGAGATCCAGGACCTTTCTTGCGGAAACCTGAATTGGGGGACGCCTTACAGTTACCTGCTCCCCCGTAGAAGTCTTGACGCCTTTGCTATCTCTCGCGAGAAGAGCCAATCTCTGCCGTTCAACGGCATTGGCTACATTGATCAAGATCTCGTTACGTTCAAAGGGCTTGACAATATAACCGTACGCTCCAAGCTCCACGGCAAGCACGCCCGTGTCCCTGTCGTTCACGCCCGTGACCATGATCACCGCCGCGTCCGGGTACTGGGACCTAATTATGGTGAGAAGATCAATACCGGACATTCCCGGCATCATGATGTCCGCCAAAACGAGATGGAACGAGGTCGATTCGAGTACCTTTATGGCCTCTTCTCCACTGGAGACTACTCGGCAGTTGTACCCGTCAGACGTCAAGTAACGTCCAAGCAGATCGCCGATGAACGGCTCGTCATCTACGATAAGAATCCTAATTGCTCGGTTTTCGCCCATACTCCCCTCCACCCAGACCCATGCCTAAACGTTCGAGAAGCAAGAGAATCTGGGATTATGTGGCGATCCTGCCGTTTAGAAAATCTTTGGGGCGGTGACCAGTCGAACAATGGTTGCTCTGCCCCCGAAAAGGCCGCGTATGGTCCCACCGCTCGCTGGGTGCCGTTCCACGAGGTTCAACGCCGTATCTAACTTTGCGATAATGTCACAGAAGTGGGGGTCGGGGGTCACTATTTTTGCGGCCTGACATTTTATTGCGCCAGCCGTTCACGGTTAAGGCAGATGCAAGAAAGGGCTGGATTGTAGCAATCGAGGCAAGACATATGGGACCGGGAAGCGCTCCCCGCCAGACGTCCAGATCAATGGTGCCAGGAACTGAAGGGAGAGGAAGAACCGAAGCAACAGAAGGCCGAAGCGAGTTTGCTGATTGAGGTGAGAAGTCTTGGCGTCAAATTGGCGTCGCTTCACTGCTCAAAAGTGTCTAATAGTGACCGATAATGAGTGAAATCTTCAAGAACATCAAAGAGTAGCCCTTCGTCCAGGTCTGAGATATGTGCCTTCGCACGGCAGGGGTAGGAAACAAGCATCGTGCGATGCTTATTTGATTTGATGACAGCAATGGAAGCGCGGCGGTCCTACGGTTTCTGAGCCTCACAGAGCGCAGTTCATATCAGGAACCGCCGCTCAAAGATCGTGGTTATCACTATTATCCGGCAATCTCATTCCGCGTCCAGAACCTCTCTGACTACCCCCAACACCTGCCGAATGTCATACGGCTTGTTCACGAACCCCTTGGCCCCGGCCGCGAGTGCGTCCTTGGTCGGACCGTCAGCCGAGTAGCCGCTCGCGATGATTACCTTCGCTGACGGGTTGAGGCTCAAGAGACCTTCGAGGCATTGCTTACCGCCCATTTCAGGCATTATGAGATCCAGGATGACCAAGTCTATGTCATGACTGCGTTCCTGGTACACTTGGAGGGCTTCCTTGCCGTCGGATGCCGTGATCACTTTGTATCCGGCCTTAGTCAAGTTCCTTGCTCCGAGATCACGAATCAGCTCTTCGTCATCCACGAGGAGGATGGTTTCAGATCCGCCTCGGGGCATTTTCCTGACGGCCTCTTCTTCTTTTACCTCATCCGAAACCATGGCAGGAAAATAGATCTTGAACGTAGCCCCATGACCTGGTTCGCTGTAACACCTGATATGGCCTCCGTGCTGTCGGACGATTCCGTGAACCATGGCTAGACCCAGACCAGTGCCTTCTCCCAGACCTTTGGTCGTGTAGAACGGCTCGAAGATGTGCTCCAACGTCTCTTTGTCCATTCCTGTTCCCGTGTCCGTAATAGTCAACGAAACGTATTGGCCGGACTCTGCTTCCAGGTGCAGTCTGGCGTAATCTTCGTCCAGGACTACATTGTGAGTTTCGAGCAGGAGCTTTCCTCCTTCAGGCATAGCGTCCCGCGCATTCACCGCGAGATTCATAAGAATCTGATCGACCTGAGTGGGGTCGGCATTAATCGTGGCAAGATTCTCGGAGAGAGACAGTTGAATCTCGATCATCTTCGGAATGGTTCTCTCCAGCATTTTCCTCAGCTCCTTGACACGGTAATTCAGGTTGATCGGTTGAGGTTTGATATCCGTTTTTCTACTGAAAATGAGCAGCCTCTGAACCAAGTCAGCCCCTCGGCGCGCCGATTCATGCACCTTCTGCAAGTCCGCCCGGTAACGTTGGGGCAAGTCCTCGTCGGCAAGAATCAAGTCGGAGTATCCGAGCGCAACCTGCAGGACGTTGTTGAAATCGTGGGCGACCCCTCCTGCCAGTGTTCCGACTGCCTCCATCTTTTGGGCCTGCAACAATTGTTTGGAAAGCTCCAAGTGTTCCGTGATATCGCGTTTCACTCCAACAAAGTTGACGATCTTTCCGGATGAGTCCTTGACCGGCGAGATCGTGGCTTCCTCATGATACAATCGTCCATCCTTCTTACGGTTTATGATCAGTCCGGACCAGACCTTTCCAGCCTTGATGGTCTGCCACATCCCTTCGTAGAAGGCTCCGTCGTGTTCTCCGCTCTTGAGAATCCGAGGATTCCGACCTAGAAGCTCCTCCTTTTCATATCCCGTCATCTGCTCGCAAGCCTTGTTCACGTACTCAATCGTTCCATCAAAGTCGGTGATGAGCACTCCTTCCGCCGCGTGCTCCACCGCCGTTGCCAATCGTCTTTGAACCGTTTCCGAACGTTTGGATTTCGCAATCCTCCAGACGGAATCCATAAGTAACGATACTTGTCGAACATCGGTCTCATCGTAGTCTGAGTCCTTGTTACCCGCCCCCACAACTGCCACAATCTTTTCATCCGCAAGAACAAGGATGGTCATGAAATTGTGGAGTTCCACGTGCCCATTTGGATAGCCTTTCTTGAGAGGGTTTGGGGCCTGAAAATCATTTACGATGATCGGTTTCCTTTGCCTGACCGCTTCGCCCCATATGCCTGTTTTGTCCAGCTCGTACAAGGTCTGCGGTTGAGCTACCTCACACTGTTTCATCACTTCTTTGGACCATGTATTGAGTTCGAAAAGACGTCTTTCCTCATCGTAGTGGTAGATGTAACCCACTTTGCTTCCGGTAAGCTTAATTGCTTCGTTGAGGGCGAAATCGAGGAAGTCCTGAGTGCTCGCAGCCCTATATTGAGCGATATCGTGAAGACTCTGGAGCCGTGCTTCATTAAGCCTCATTTGATTCTCAGCGTTTCTTCGCTCAGTAATGTCTGTGATGAATCCCTCTAGGAACTGAAGTTGACCGTCATCCGCAAAAACACCTTGACCCCGCTCCCATACCCAACGAGTCTCACCTCCTTTTGTGATGATTGGGTATTCAACCTCGCAGACGGCTTTCCTTGAGAGCAGGTCCTGCCATTTTTCCCAAATGAAGTCGCGGTAGGCCGGGTGGACGATATTGTTGTAAGCAAGGTTCTTATTCCCGATCAAGTCCCCGGCCTCGTATCCTGTTACTTCCAGGCACCCATTACTGACATATAGCATAGTCAAATTGAGATCATTGGCGCAGCGATACACGAAGCCCGGAAGATTGTTTATCAAGGTGGCCCACGCCCTTTCACGTTCCCGGAGAGCTTCCTCTGCCCGCTTGCGCTCGGTGATGTCACGAAAGTACCAGACCCGTCCGTAATAGTTTCCATCGGCTCCCAGCATCGGCGCTGAGTACCGTTCAAATGTCCTCCCATCTTTGAGAGCGATTTCATCCCAGCTGGTCTCGTCCTGATGAGCGTAAAGATAGTTCACCTTCTTGAGAAACTCTTCAGGATATTTCAGTTTATCTAGCACTGACTGCAACGCGAGTTCATCGGCTTTCGCATCGATCACTTCTGGAGCGATATCCCACATATTGACAAACCGTGAGTTAAGCGACAGAATTTTGCCGTCTTCATCAACTACTAAGATGCCGTCGATGGAAACTTCCTGCTGTGTGGATAGAAGAATGTTGTTGAATTTTATTTCGTCTTCCAAACGCTTTCGTTCGCGGATGTCGATGCCCATCCCCACAACGCACTGGGTTTCATTCAATGTGACTTGGTTCCCGGTGAACAAATAGGGAATCTCGTTCCCGTCCTTTGTCAAAATGTCTGCTTCCACTAAGACTTCGCCGTGGTCAAGAGCTTGTTGAATAGCCTCCTCAATGACTGGCTGGTTCTTTTCAGAAAAGAAATTCAAAAAATTCATCTTGTCAATGTCTTGGTAGGAGTACCCTGTAATTGTCTCCAAGCGCCTATTCCATCGCAAGTAATTTCCGTCATTACGGAACAGGTAAAATACTCCAGGAAGACTTTCCATTATCGTGTCACTGAAGTCCTTCTCTGAACGTAGGGCGTCTTCAGCCCGCTTGCGCTCGGTGATGTCGGTGGCGATGTGGATGACTTTCCGGATGTTGCCCTCTTCGTCGAGGATCGGCGTGCAGGAGACAAGGTAGTAGCCTCCTAGAACCTCCATCTCCACCTTCTCCGTCGATCCCGATTCAAGAAGAGCTTCCATGGGGCAGACTTGAGGGCGCTTGCCATTGGTATGAAAAACCTCATAGCACTTGGCATTCAGCAACTCGTCAAGACATTTGCCTGTGACCTCAATGCACTCCTTGTTGGCTGAGACAATCCCTTGTTCCAAGTCCATGATGATGGTTGGGTGGCCTATGGACTGGAAGATGTCCTCCCAATCGTGTCGGGACTGTAGGAGTTCCGCTTCGGTCTGTTGACGGCGAGCCATTTCCTCCTGCAACGCGTGATTGGCTTGCTCCAACTGGAAGACCTTTGCCTCAAGCTTGTTGACGAGGACTTCGCTGTATTCCTTGAGCAAGCCCATTTGGTGACATTCTGGGGCACTGGCTGGTGGCAGTTCGCCGCGAGCCTTTTTCGCTAAAACTTCCTGGATGCGTGCCATCAACAGTTCCGGCTCGACGGGTTTGATGATGAAGGCGTCCGCACCAAGATCCAGCGCTAAGCGTTCGTCCTTTGGCTCGGTGTAGGTGGCGGTATAGACAACGAATGGGATCGTCTGGAGCCGCTCTTCGGCCTTCCATTGACGCAGGAGCGTGTAGCCGTCCATAACTGGCATCAGCAGGTCGGAGACGATCAGGTCGGGCGGGGCCTGGCGCGCTCTAGTCAGCGCCTCGGCGCCGTGGCGGGCCTCGTCCACGGTGCAGCCGTGGCCTTGCAGGAGCGCCCGTAGCAGGTAGAGGTTCTCTTGCTTGTCGTCCACAATGAGCACGCGGATCATGGGGCAGCCTCCTCGATAGGCGAGGGAAGAAAGCGTTCGATCTCGGCTACGAACGTCTCCGGATTGATGGGCTTCTCGATGTAGCCTTCCGCTCCTGCGGCCAAGACCTTCTCCCTGTCGCCGACCATGGCGTAGGAGGTGACAGCGACGATGGGAATGGGTTTCAACCGGGGATCGCTTTTCAAAGCGCGGGCTACGGCGTAGCCGTCCATTCCCGGCAACTGGATGTCGAGTAGTATCAAGTCGGGGCTGACTTTAGTGGCCAATTCCAGGCCCAGCGAACCGGACACTGCGGAAACGACTTCATAACCGCGCTGCTCCAGGAGGAAGGTTAGCAGGTAGCGGTTTTGCTCATTGTCTTCGATAAGGAGGATTCTCGCTTTCATGATCTGCTCGATCCTTGTAGCGGTAAGGTGAAGCTAAACGTGCTGCCTTTCGTCCACGTGCTTTCAGCGCTCATATCGCCGCCCATCAAATCCGCCAGGCGTCGGCAAATTGCCAGGCCCAAGCCCGTCCCTTCGTAATTTCGCGACAGACCGGACTCAATTTGCCGGAAAGGTTGAAACAAGGTCGTGAGATCGTCAGACTTTATTCCTATCCCTGTGTCGGAAATGCAGAATCGGACGGCAGTCTGTCCGGAAATCCCCTCCGGCTGCTTGAAATCGGGAACCAGTTCGGTCTTCAGAGCGACCTCGCCGCTATCGGTGAACTTGATGGCGTTATTAAGAAGGTTGAGGAGAATCTGCTCGACGCGGCGCTGATCGCCGACGGCCTCGCCAAGCCCCCGCACGATTTGCGCACGAAGGGCAATACCCTTCTTTTCAGCCAGCGGCGCTACGATGCCTATGACCTTGTTGATAGATTCGCGCAAGTCGAACCGCTCACTGGTGACTCGAAGTTGCCCTGCTTCGATCTTGGAGATATCGAGCACGTCGTTGATGAGCGCCAGCAAGTGACGGGAACTGGAGCGGACCATTTCGAGCTGCTTGGCCTGCTCGGGATTCAAAGGCCCGGCCAGGCCTTGTAGGATGATTCCAGTGAAGCCGATGATTGAATTGAGCGGAGTGCGCAGTTCGTGCGACATATTGGCCAGAAATGCAGATTTGAGATGGTCGGCCGCTTCGGCCCGCTCCTTGGCATGCGCCAACTCCTTCGTGCGTTCGGCCACGATCCGCTCCAACTCCTCGGCATGGCGCTGAGACGCCTCGTAGAGTTGGGCATTCTCAATGGACAGGGCTAACTGTCCCGTGACAGTTTCCAGGAGCTTCAAGCGCTGGTCCGGCGGTTTCCTCTCGGTGCGTGTGAAGATACACAGTACGCCAACGCACTTGCTGGCCGTGACCAGCGGGAACGCAGCGTGGAAATGAATCGGATCTCCGCGAGTGGATTCCCGTGTAGCGTATGAGAGAACTTCCTCACGATCATGAAGGATCAACGGCTCTAAGGTGTGGGCGCAGTCGCCACAGAGGCAGTCTCCCAGCCTGACGCTGTTGGAGCTGAGGTCCTGGACAGTGGCCTCGGTGGTGGCTCGGTTCGCATGTAATTCCAGTGTTCCATTCGCCGCCACCAAACAGATTGTTCCACCCTCCAACCCGACCAGGTCCAATGCCTCGTCCAGCACCTCTTCCAGGACTGCCTCAAGATCCAGAAAACCTGTGGCGGCCAAGACAATCCGGTTGATCGAGCGGAGTTCCGTATTCCTCTCCCTGAGTTCTTCCTGCGCCCGTTTGAGCTCCGTGATGTCCGTCCCAATGCTCAGGACCTCAGCAATGTGTCCCTGCTCATCCGGCACGATTTTGTTGGTCCAAGCAATCCAGACGCGCTCTCCGTCGCGCCTCATGTTCTCATTGACGTTTCGTTCAAACGCTTTGGGGTCAGCGAGAATTCGATCCATCAGCGGGCCCAGGTCAAGACCGCTACTGTCCGTCATAGGGACGATCGTCCCCACCACATGGCGGCCGAGAATCTCTTCGGAGGAGTAGCCAAAGAATTTCTGACCGAACTCGTTCAGGAAGGTGATCTTTCCATCGCGTGTCCAGCGCAGAATGATGCTGTTGGCGTGCTCTACAAGTTCGCGATACTTGCGTTCGCTGTCTCTTAGCCGCTTTTCGGTCTGCATGCGCTCACTGATGTCCCTAACCCAAACCTGTACGCCAGCTTCTCCGTTCAAGCTAATAGCTCTAGCTCTAATCTCGCCTTGAAAGGATGACCCGTCTTTTCCCTGCAATCTCACCTCGTACTGGATAGGAACATCTTCCCCCCGCATGCGGGCCTGGGCCCTTTCTCGTGTGATTGCCTGATAATCGGGGTGGTAGACGAGCCAGTGATCGAGACCTTCCAACTCTCCCTTGTCATAACCGAGCATTTCGTACAATCTGGAATTGGCGAACGCAATCTTGGCGCCCTTCTGCACAAAGATGCCGTCGAAGCTCTCTTCGACAAGAGTTCGATATCGCTCTTCGCGATGTCTAAGCTCGTCTTCGGCGCGCTTTTGCTCGGTCACGTCCCGAATGACCTCAATGGCCCCGCAACGCTGGCCCTCCTGGTCGAACAGAGGAGCAGCGACTCCCCAAAGATGTGCACCCTGACCATCTCGCAGCCGCGGGATAAAGAACTCGGCGAAAATCAGATGGTCCTTTCGGCTGATATACTTGTAGGTCACCTCCAACTCCTGCGAGGGAAGGTCCAGCAAATCAATCAGAATGGGACGACGCTCGCCGAAGAAGGGTTCGGCGTAGGCATAATCTCCGAGGCCCAGTAACGCTTGCTTCTTTACGCCGGTCATGGTTTCGCAAGCCCGGTTCCACGCAATGATTCGCTTGTCTTCGTCAATCACAAACGTGGCGTCCGGCAGAAATTCGATGATGTCCACGAGCCGTTGATCTGCTGCCCGTCTCGCCGACTCGGCCCGCTCGCGCTCGACGCGCATGCGCAGGGCGGTGATGCCGTAGGCGAGGTCGTCGGCCAGTTCGCTTAACAACCTCACTTCCTCAGCGTCGAAGGCGACCGGCTCCGCTGCGTACACATTCAGCGCCCCCAAAACACGGTCTTCACGCTTCAGCGGCAAGGCCGCGGAGGAGGCGTAACTACGCTGCTCGGCAGCTTCGCGCCAAGGATCAAACAAGGGATCGGCAGGGATGTTTCGGGCGATGACTGGCTGCCCTGTGCGGATAGCGGTGCCGGTTGGGCCACGACCGCGCTCTGTGTCGGCCCAAGAGATGCTGACGGTGTTGAGGTAGCCCTCATCAAAGCCAGCCTGGGCCACGGGGCGCACCGACTTTTCTTCGTCCTGCTCCGCGAAACCAATCCATGCCATGCGGTAGCCGCCATGCTCTACGAGAATACGGCAAAGGCCTGCAACGAGGGTGGCCTCATCCTGTGCGCGAACCAGGGCTTGATTGCATTCGCTCAACGTCCGCAGGGCCCTGTTTACACGCCGCAATGTCTCCTCCTCCCTCTTGCGGTCAGTGACGTCTACAACGACTCCGGCCATTCTGACCGGCTTTCCATCTGCTCCAAACTCAAGTACCTTTCCCCTTGCCCGAACCCACTGCCATTGTCCATCCTTGTTGATTATTCGATACTCAGCCAAGAATACAGGCTCTTTCCCTTCAATGTGAAGGTTGAGATTCTCCGTTACCCCTGGCCAATCCTCGGGGTGAACCAGTTTTTTCCAATTCTTGAGGTTAAGCTCGAATTCGTTAGCTTCGTATCCTAACATGCCGAGTGTTCTTGCTGTCCAGTACGCTCTACCAGTCGTCAAATCCCAATCCCATATTCCCAGGCTCGCTCCGTCGAGTGCGAGCGTGAGCCTCTCTTGCCTTTCCTTCAATTCCTGACGTGACTGTCTCGGCTCTGTAAGATCGTGAATTATGCAGTGCATCTGCTTGAAGCGGCCACATTGGTCTCGACCAATCTGCCCATCCAAGGCCATGGAGACAGTCGATCCATCTTTCCTGACCATGTCAAAGTCGGTCCAGTGAATCTCTCCTGCGGCCTTGGAATTCAGGAAATCCATATTGAAATGCTCTTGGTAACTAGGAGCGAGGAAGTCTCCAAACCAGTGCCCGATAACGTCTTCGCGTGAATATCCGAGAGTCTCAAGCCAAGCCGGGTTCACTTCGACGATGCGTCCCTCTTCATCCAAGGACTGGTATCCCAGAGGCGCATTCTCGTAAAAGAGACGGAATCGTTCTTCGCTGTAGCTTAGGGCTTGCTCCGTACTCGCAAGACGAACCTGAGTATCTTCTAACTCTGAGACCCTAAGCCGTAGGCTCTCAATCTCCTTCAGCAGATCTTCCTGGCGCATCTCAGAGTCCTTCTCAATCCATCTCGGTCAGATCAGGACGAGGAGATCTGTCTCGACAGCAGAATAAACTCTCCCAATTTGACAGTCTATCTTGGAAACAAGGACAAAGCAACTGGTTATTGGCTCTTGTGACTATTGGTGACCAGTTTCTGCGCGGCATCTTGGCGGATGTCATTACCCGGCTGCCATGATCCACCTGATTGGGAATCGTTCAATGCCTCAACCTGGCCGTCTTGATCTTGGTAGCGTGGACCATGAGGCAATCCGGTCCCCTTTTTCTATGCCGTTATTACCGCAAGTGGTCCCGTTTTGACTTGCCGAAAACAGCCTAGACAAGACGTACCCCAAAATCCCAGCTAACACAGCTAACAGAATTCAGAATGACGTGTCATCAAACGAAAGAAAAGGAATGGCAAGACGTTCGCTGCACCCTTTCGGTTCGCTTTCGGTGGATGTGTCTGATTTGAATCGGTGGCCAGACTGCAAATCGGCTTCACTACTGGAAGATTAATTGCAAAGGCGGGAGAAGCTTGTTGGAAGCGAATTCTAGCAAAAAGGCACCCTGAGCATAGGATGGTCAGCCTTAAAGAAAGAGATCATGGGCTATTGAAGCCACTTTCACGGGTACCGATATCACCTCCCGTGAAATCTCGCCCCGCCGTCAATGTGTGACCTGCTGACACTATGGTAGAGAAGCCTGCCCCGACGGTACCAGTTGCGAGCTCGATTCAGAGGCAGAAAGGAGGATCTTATTCTCTCGGGCCTGTGAGATATATTATCCCAGAGGCTGAGGCAGAAGAGGTAATTTCTCTTAGGGTAGCCCCGCCCTTTCGTGCATCCGGTTATCTATATGCACCGATAGTCTAGTGTTAGAGCGGTAATCTACGGCGGGTGATATCACCCGGCGTGGAAGTCCTGTGTCAGAGCGGTATTCGGTGCATATACCTTGACCTATACGCGCCGAATATGTCATGATATCACAGACCTACTCGTATCGAGTACGTCGGGGCAAGGGTTAGGTACTTAAAGTGCCTAACCTCAATCCCCGTCAATTTGACGGTAATTGTTTAGGGCTTAGCAGTTGTGTTGATATCGACACGACTGACCTGCTAAGGCACGCCATGTGTGATTCACTAATGATATCACCCGGACAGTCGTATCGACTATCTGGGGAAAGCGGGGGCCAGCTCTACAGGTTGAATGCTAAGGCCTGGGCACCTGCACAGATAGATGCCTATATAGTCATCGCTGTATGTGTTTAGTTTAGGGAGGGGATTTCTGAGCAGGGTGATGCTAAAGGCGTGGGTGCAAGCATTGGGCTATACCAACGGTTGCACCTCTCTTCGCAGTCGGTGCTGGTCGTCATTTGATGTCCACTTCCAGCGGAACCTTGAGTTTTGCAGCGGTGATCATCATTTTTCTCAGCAAGTGCCTGACCGGTTCAGCCTCTTCATGTGGCGCTTCCAACCACAAGGCATCGTGGATAACCATCACTATTCGGGCTTTCATATTTCGCCGCCGCAAGATCCGGTCAAGCCGTACCATCGCTGTCTTTATTAAGTCTGCCTCTATCTGCTGTGGCCAGGTCACCCGGAACCGGCGCTCCATTTCTGAAGAAGGCCGCCGCTGGAAACACCGTTCTCTCCCCAAAAGGCTCCTCACCACACGTTCCTGAGAAGGGAGTTTCTTCAGCTTTGCCCATTCCCCGTCAAAGAATTCCTTCACCTTGGGGAACCGCCGATAGAAGCCTTCGATGTAAAACTGAGCCGTATCCAGGCCAATGAAGTCTGTGCTGCCTTGTTTCTTCTTCAGTTCGTTGATCTTGCTACAAAGCCCAGCAGCCCCCATTCCGAAGCTGATTGCAAAATTGATTTCCTTGGCTATGTTACGGTCATTCAGGCCCAACCGCTTGGATGTCTCAGTGTGTACGTCGCCTTTTGGGTCTTGGAATATCTTCATCAGCTCAGGATCTTGCGACAGATGAGCAAGTATCCTCATTTGCGCCTGTGAATAGTCAGCCTTGATGAGCACGTGACCGGGGGTGGGAACAAACAAGTGCCTCAATTCCCGGCTGATGTTCTGGACACCAGGGGAGCGGGCGTAGATGCGAGAGGTAGCGGAACGGGTTTGGCCCCAAATAGGATGAATTCGATTTTGATCCGCCATTTGGCGGAGTGATCCAAGATCTTGCCCTTTTTCTCTGAAACTCAGAATCTCTTGCACGACAGGATAAATGGGTGCGATGTCTTCCAAGGCCCTGTTTGTGACCCTACCCCATTGATAAACTCGCTGATCTTGAAAACGCACCCCTCGCTTTACGAGGAAGCGAAACACGGCCCGGTCAGATCGCAGATCAACGTCCTCGCCGCTGGTGATCTCTTGGGCAAGAATCGCCATTTCTTTTTCGATCCGATTAACTTCACAGGCGCAGGCGGCCCCATCCACACCAATACCCACACGCCGCATATTGTCCAGTACGATCATCAATGGCAGTTCCAGATGCCGATATAGCCCGCACAGTTCCTCGCTCATGCGGCCGGGCAGCTCGGCGGCAAGTCGATAAATCAGTCGAGCATCGTGGGCGAGAACCTCTGCAAATGCCTCGTTGGACTTGGATTCATAAATATCTGTATTTCTATATGGATACTCGTTTCCCAAGTACCGGGAGCACAAGTGCGCCAGCGTCAATTCCTCTTGAACTCGGTGCTCTCCGAACTCAACCTCCCTTGCTGAATCCGGGTCGAGCAAATAAGCGAGAAGTTTGGTGTCCTCTATCTTATTAATACCTAGGTGTTTATCTATATCCGTATCCGTCCGTAAACCCCGGTCGTCAAGAAACTCCCAAATCCGTTTGAGCCCGTGAAATATACGGGGTGAGCTTACGTCGAGATAGATGGACGGACAGAGAGCTGTGAACTCATCGAGGGATAAACTCGCACAGTAACCCTCTTCAGGGCTCAGCGCATAGCCGATCAGTACTTCTTTATCCATTACGAGAGGAGCTGTGAGAGCTACGGTACTGGGGGATTCTAAGATCGAGAGCCAATTATCGGGTAACATAAGTCTGCTCTTGTCCTCGTGGATTTAGGACGCGCCCCCCGCCAAGGGCGTGAGAAGTAGCCCAAGCGTATCACATTCTGAGGTCCCGAGGCCGACTGGATTTTTGGTTGACGGTGGGACGGGCGGTAAGATACGCTCAGGGAAGGGATGATAGGGGTCTTTTCATAAACAGGACCACGGTTTTGTTACTGTTGGGTCTTTCGAGGAAGCGCAATCCGCTGCTTCAGATGTGATCAACCAACCCGGAACCGTTCAGTGCCCCCCACAACCTCAAAAATGGCAAGACCGCCGCATAAATCCTGAAATATATCCAAGAAGGCAAGTATAAGATGGTAAACTCAGTCCCACGGGTGTAGGCAGTCAGCAAAATCGCCTGCAGCCTTGAGGTACATGACATGGCAAAAAGTTATTATTTCATCAGCGACTTGCACATCGGGGGCGATGAGGCTCTGGGCGTCTGCGATTATGAGGCGGAGCTGGTTGCGTTTCTGCAAAAGTTGGCGGGCCAGGGAGAAGAAGCCGAGCTCGTTATTGTGGGCGATATTTTCGGCATGTGGGAATTTACCGACATCAAGGGCCCGGAGAAACTCCAGGCCTTGATGCAACAGTTCCCCAATATTTTCTCAGCCTTCCGGGAAGCCGGGGAGCAGATCAAGATAACCATTCTGCCCGGTAATCACGACTATGAAATCGCCTGTTATCCCGAATTCGTCGAGAGTTTGAAGAATTTCAATATCGATCTTGAACAACGACCGGCAATAACCCGGGAACTAGCCGGCAAGCGAATCTGGATCGAACACGGCAGCCAGTATGATGACTTCAACCGCATGCCCGATTTCGGCAACCCTTACGCGCAACCGGTGGGGTACTTTATCACCAGCGGGATGGTGAGCGGGGCCGGCAAACATTCCCAATACGGACGCTACAATTGGCTGAAGGATATCCAGTCGGTGTATCCCACGGAACAGATCCCGTACTGGGTGATCTCGAATTACTTTTACCGGGAAATGAGCACCTGGCTGCGATGGCTGATTTTGCCCTTCTTGCTGCTGTCAGGGTTGACGACCTTCGTCCTGGCAGGGGCGGCTTTGGAGTGGCTGGGTATCACCCAGACCAATATTTTCCTTTACAACGGACTCTTTTCCTCTCTGGGTTACCTTGGGAACCTGCTGCAGATCGTGCTTATCATCAATGCCATCGTCTACGCGGTCCTGGGCGTCCTTTTCGTGCCGCTGAGCTTCATCCTGCGAGACATTAAGAAAACTCTGAAACGATTTCGCTTTATAATCCATCCGGATGATCTTAGCACAGGGAAGGAACAGAGCTATCTGGACGCGGCCCAGGCGGTCTTTGAGCGCGATCCCGACACGATCATCTTCATCTATGGGCACACTCATGCCCCCTCACTGCGGCGGCTGGGGAACCGGGTGGTGCTCAACACCGGCACCTGGTTGAAAAGGCTGGTGAGGGTGGCGCTCCGCTTTGGCTATCTGCCCGATATCTATGTCCCCTTTTATTTTTTGGATTATTTTAAGCTCAGCGAGGCCGACGGCAACATCGCTATAGACTTTCAACGGGTTGACAAGGCTCAACCACAGGAGTTGGATCTCTTACAGCGTCTCCTGATGTCCGGGAAACGCCGCCAGATGGAAGACCCCATACCGGCGCGAACCATCATTGAGGTCTGATGATCCCTGTTCGGGAGTAAAGCTATCATGCCATTGCCCAAAAAAGGCTAGCAGTGCCGATTCCGAAGATTAAGGAGATTTGCGAGTTAACTGAGATCCTCCCAGACTTCGCCAGATCAGTTTTGCACGCGGTTCATACGGGTTTCTTGGTCTGGGTCTGGTCCTGAAAGCGCCACACAGCTCGTCCTTTGAAGCCGGGGACATATCTGGGATTAAAGGCATTGGCTCTTTCTCAAGGGTAGGAAAGAAATTCAGCTCAGATCTGTAAATTCACAATTATTGGATCATCAGCGATCAAAAGGAGCTGTCAGGGCTAACAATTTACCCGAACTCAAATCGGAGAGTAGATTTTCCGAGGCGGTAAATCGATTCATGTGTCTCCCACATCCGCTTTATCTCGTGTAAGAGCAACCTGTACCATTTCGGATCGTACAGGAAGCGCTTTAGATCTATGATTAATTGATCCTAAGTCATCGATCTTGGAAATGCCTAGCGCAAGCTTTGGGAGCATGGTAGCGAATGAGGATAGACTGAAGAGATCAACCGGCCGTGGGATGGGGCTTTCGCAGCACAATTTCAGAAGCAGTTATTTGTTGCAGCCTCCCCCGGCCCGTCATCACCACCCTGCGTTAAAGTTGAAGCGAGGGACACCGATACCGACTCTGCCCCGGCCTCGGTCATCCCAGCCCACCCTACCGCCAGGGAATTGCACTGCCCCGTATTCACCCCACTTTACTTCACCACTTGGAAACCTAACAGCACCTCGGTCATTGCCCCACTGAACTCTCCTCCCAGGGTAATTGATGCCCCACGCCAGAACCTCAACCTGAGACAACGATAAGAATGCCCCGATTGTAAAGACCACTATAATGACTCCTGCGAGTTGTTTCATCGTACAGTTCTCCTCACGGGTAATCTTTCTTAAACTTGCCTCATGATTCGACATGGTCTCAGCGAACGACAAACTACAAGTGGCTTGCCTCAATTGAACTCAATGCGGAGCGGGCGTGGATCAGTTTTCGATATTTCTCTGCAATCTTGGCCAGGTCCCCTTTGGAAAGTGCCTTCAGCATGTCGCCTTCAAGTTCGGCCACCTCAAGCCTAGAGTAATAGTCAAGGGTTTCTTTAAGGTGGGCCAACACTATCTTGCCGGTCAACAAGGGATGATTGTTCGTCACGTTTGCATCAGGGAATTGCAGTCCGTGTTCCAGCTCGACTTCCAACCCGCGGCGGAACTCATCAGCAGTGATTTGGGTCGCTTCTGCTCTAACAGCGTTGCGTATGATCTCGGCGTCTTCAACGGTGACTGTAGCCTCTTTCAGCCCCGTCCAGTCGCTAATGCCGAGTTCTCGGCACACCCTCTGCACTTCGTCAGTAGTAATGTATTGTGGCAGTTTCATTCCCTCTCTCCTCTCGTAAATAAGCCGCATGTGTTCAGTCAGCGTACCTCATCGTCCTTCCCTACGTCAACCAAAGCCGTGGAGGTGCCCCGTAACCGATAAGTACATTTTGATGTGTTTTGTCCATTCCTAGGGGGACATTTGGGATTCAGCTCGCCGCAATGCGATGCTATGCAGCATTTAATCGGCTTTATAATAGCAGCCGAAGGGTTTGGCTTCCAGGAGCGCTTCCATACAGCGGTTGCATGAGACGCATGTGGCTGGTTTACGGTCGCCGCTCTGCCACCGAGCAATAAGGCCCGGCTCTCTGATGAGAGGACGGCTCAGCGATATCAGATCCGCTGTCCCGTTTTGAACGAGTTTAGATGCCACATCGAGAGACCTTAATCCACCCACCATGATCACCGGAATGTCCACCCGCTGATTAATTTCATCGCACCATTCTCTGAAGTAGCCTTCGCGGCTCGGACGATTGATCCCTCTGCGAAATTCAGTGTGTCGGTAACCTTTTCCTCTCAATCCCGAGCTAACCTCGATTGCGTCCAAACCATCACGGGCTAAGATTTCTGCCGCCGCAAGCCCCTCTTGGAATTCCAATCCACTTGGAAAACCGTCTTCAACTCCCAATTTTATGAGAATTGGAAAATCCGGGCCGACTCTGGAGCGAATGGCTTGAATAATACCTCGATGTAAGCGCAGCCGATTCTGAAGCGACCCGCCCCATTTATCATTGCGGCGATTTGTGAAAGGGGAGAGAAATTGACTCAACAGGTAGGCATGGGCACCGTGGATCTGAACCGCATCAAAACCTGCGGCTTGGGCACGTCCGGCCGCATCTCCGAAAGCTTGGACAACTTGTTCAATTTCATTCTCCTCCATCTCGCGATGGGACGCCTCGAACAAAGGATCATCCGCTATAAAGGATGGAGCTAACGCAGGCCTCTTTTGATAGATCTTGCCTGTCTCTCTGCCCGCGTGAAAGAGCTGTACCGCAATTTTGGCTCCCAAAAAATGAACCATTCGAGTCAACTGCGAAAATCCTGGAATATCATCGTCATGGGCAATCGAATTCTGAGTAGGCGAGATCCGACCCGTTACATGAACATAGGCAATACCTGTCACGATTAATCCGACCTTACCAAGAGCGAGTTCTTGGTAAAGGCTCAACTGACGCTTTGAAACACGGCCGTTCTTATCGGAACTTCCGTCGTAAGTGGCAGATCGAACAAACCGGTTCCGGATCTCCAAATTCTTTATTGTATACGGCTCAAACAATGGCATGAGATTGTTCCCCCGAACACGAAACCTGTTTCATACTCAGTGTAACCCGAATGATTCTAAAAAAGAAATTCAAACTGAATCCGAAGCAGTCCCGCCCCGGGTTTCGAGATTCAGAGCATAACCGACCATTACTTCATTATCCCTAACGAAGGGAGCTATGAGAGCTACGGTAATTCCGGAATCTAAACTTGGGAGCAAATATTCTGGGGGACATAAACCGGGTCATGGATCTATTCTTGTACTCGGGGGATTTATACTCTGACAGAAAGATAGAAAGAGATTTACTTATATATTTATAAATTCGTGTGAGGGTCAGCGAGAGGGACCGGGGGAGAGAATATAGCTATATATATTATATGGTATGCAATTCGACAAGTTGTTGGCTTCGCTCGATAAAGAGCTTGAAGGTGACAAGTTGCAGTACCAACGGCCAATTTCTCGTATGTGCTCTCATTGGGTCGCTGGTCATAGCCGAAATTCTGAGTGCCCGGACATGCTCGCGGGTATCCACACGAGCTGCCCGCCCGCATGAACTTGAGCCTACTCAAGATCATTTGCAGTTCCAGCTGCCTTCCTTTTTCGGAAGGCGAACGCTGAGCGTATCAGCTTCGGATTTATGGCTGGTTCCTTGGCGTTGCAGATCCTCGTTTCATGTGGCGCATGAACATGCCGCGCGCGCGGCATGTTGACCCAGGGGCAGGGTTCAAACTTCGGGCAAGAATGAGAGCTAAAATGAGGGCCGATTCTGGACTGGGAGGGCCTAAATTTGCCGTGCGCGGAGCACCTGATCTGTGCAGCTTTCTGCTTGGCGGAAGATCCTGCTGAGCGCTTAGATCCCCTTGGCATCTACCAGAGCGGAACGTTGGGCTGGGAGTAGTGCTCCAAGGGTCCGCCATTTGGCGGAACGAAGCGTGGCACGATCAGCAGACCCGTAACAATAACTAACCTTGTTCCTATAGTAGAGGGACGCGAAGCAGGGACACTGCTCAATCCTAGTCCCCAGGAGGAATAGATGAAGACTTTGTACAGCGCAACCGCAGCGGCTCGGCTGCTGCAAATCAACCCAGCCAGACTACAGCGCTGGCTGAATTACGGCCATTTCAAGCCCGAATATCGGGCGCTGCTCGGTGATGTGGAAGCTCGGCTGCTTACCGAGGAAGAGATCCAACGACTGAAAGGAGTCATGGACCTCATCAATGGAGGCGTGCCTGTACAGCAGGCATTCGCTCAAATCAGCTCGGATGAGCTTGAAAGGACAGTCACAATAGAACTGTAAAGGAGAAAGCGGGCGGCGGTAAGCCTCATGGCCCCGCCGTCCACCAGGAGGCAACATGTCAAACGGATCAACCAAACCCAAACCACGGCCTCGATCCGTGGAGGAATGGAGAGAGAAAAGGAAGAAAAGATACGGAAACGACGGAGGCAAAGGCGGGTTCAGAATTCTGCCCCGCCGAGTCTTGGACTCCGATGCGTTCAACGAGTTGAGCAAATCAGCAAAGCTGGTCTTGATCCTGAGTCTGGACCAGCTCGATTACTGGCTCAATAAGAAACATAAGGGACAGCCCAAACGGGACTCGACGGTCGGCCTGTTGCGTAATGACGGGCGCTTTTCCCTACCGAACAACCTGCTCAAGGAACGTGGGATCAACGGCTCGGATACCATCGCCAAGGCTAGGCGTGAGCTTGTGGCGGCAGGCTTCTGGGAGACCGTCGAAACAGGAACGCTTCAGCAGTCTGGTGTATTCAGATGGTCAGATAATTGGGTCACCTACAACCAGAGAAGCATTTATGATCGTATGAATATGGATGCCGGTGCAAAGGCACCCGGGTACTGCCATTACCCGAACATAACCAAATACAATGAAGGTCGGCGGGCCGACATCGCTAATCTGAAGGACTTGGAGCCTAAACCTGCTCAGGAAGATGATCCTCTCAACCAGGAACCGAGATTCCCTGTTCAATTGGAGTTATTCTCTGAACTGGCTGCTTAAACCTTCTGCCTGGTATAACCTATACCGGGCGCATAGTAACCTGGTATATTAAGTTTAAGTGTGAAAATCCAAGCGTGTGATCTCGTACAGTAAGTGTGAAAATCCAAGCGTGTAACTCAGAGCTGCTTCGATTTTCCAACCAGTTTGACCCTTTTTGCTTGGATTTTCACAGTGAGAAATGAATTTCGTGGTCAGACAGCTCGACAGTGGCCTGAGCATTGGGACTCACAGGAAGCCGAAACCTTATCGCCCTGAGGAAAGGGTTTTGCTTGTGGCCTGAGATTTGTTCTCAAACGGACTGAGATCAATTCTGAAAGACTTTCTTGGGAAGGCAATGGGTTCAGTATGCCCGCTTCGCGGCATTTCATAAATAATAGCTATTATTTATTGTAACTAAATGGCAATACGTGTGTTTCTGTTCATGAGTTCGTTTCAGCCGGACAGGGTTCACGCCTGCTCGAACACGAAAATAGACGAGAAGGCATCTGAGGGACGATTTGAGCGATTTGTCACTTGTAAATAGCGGTGAGTGGGGTTCTGGATGTGTTGAGCCAATTGTTATAGGTTGCAGGGGCCGAGCGGCGAAGGGAATGGCTCATCAAGCATCTGATCACGCTTTGAGGTGGCATTTTCATTCCACTTCAGCGTTTTCTTTGGCCCAATATTGACGATGTTTGTTCATGTGAAAGCCAACGGACTTATCGTTGACGACGTGGCGGACGTTGAGGTACGGTCGGAATCAGAATAATGAGGACCTTTTCACGAACAGGATGAAGGTATTGCCCGCGTGGGGGCGTGTGAAACCCCGTACTGGGACCTTTTCCGAATCTGCGGGGATGTCCCCCGACCACTCAGCGGCACCAAACGCTCAAAATGGAAAGACCGCCGCATTAATGCCTTCTATATAACATTACGGAGGTGTTTTCTTGTCCGTGCTGAATCTACGAAAAGAGAATTCCGTGTACGTCTTGACTATGAACAACGATGACAAGCCCAATACTCTCACACCGGAGTCTCTGAACGAATTCCACAGCATTCTGGACGAAGTTGAAGCAACGAGGGAGAACGCTGCGCTCTTGCTTACCAGCGACCACCCGACTGTGTGGAACACTGGCCTGGACCTGGAATGGCTCTCCACGCAGGGAGGGTGGTACCATGAAGAGTTTGCTACTGCCCTGGAGAGGTTTTTCTTGCGCTGGGCACTGCTCAACCTGCCGACGATTGGATGCATTACCGGGCATGCCTACGGCGGCGGAGCGATGCTCGCGGTGACTCTGGATTTCCGGTTCATGCGCGAGGATCGAGGCTGGTTTCGATTTCCGGCGATAGATATGAACATCACATTCACTCCGATCATGCACCAGATCCTGGAATTGTTGCCCAACAGCAAGGCGCTTCGTTATCTGTTGCTGGCCGGAAAGCAATTTGGTGGAGAAGAAGCCGCAACGCTGGACATTGTCGATCATGCCTATTCACAGTCGGTCCTGTCCGAAAAGGCTATGGAAGTGGCTCACACGCTGGCAACCAAAGATAGAAAAACCTATACCACGATCAAGCTAGGCATGCGCCACGCTTTGGTCGCGCTCCGAGCGCAGTTGGAAGGGCGTCTTGCGTGAAATTGTGTGCAGAACATTCTGGCATTTTTGGCTTTGCTATGTCGCGTTGCGTATTGCCAGGCCATTACTGGGTTTGGATGATCAGCGTGGCACTTTGAAACCAGGAGTGCCAAATCTCAGGGCGGGGGAAGGGTTCGGGTGAGAACTTCTTCCCATACCCAAGGATCTGAAAGGTCTGTCATCCCTGTCAGCCATATCATCACGCTGATATGTTTACGTTTATGACCGACAGGCCCTGGCTCGGTCAAGAAGCAAACAGTATCATGAGATCCCACTACCTTGTGAGCGAGAATCCGGGAGCACCCTCTCACGAGACTGATTCAGGTGCCTATCAACTGGTCCTGCGTCTTGCACGTCCTGCGATTATCGCGGTCGGAGCCCTCGGCTTGCACATGTTTCCTCCCGGTACATACATCTACACCGGCAGGGCTTCAAAGAGCCTGAGCAAGAGAATCGCACGCCATCGAAGAGTGGAAAAGAAACTCAGATGGCACATTGATTATCTGCTCCAGCAAGCGCAGATCCAGGGAATCCAGCTTTATCAGGGTAGAGCTACAGAGGAGTGCTCCATCAACAAAGAGACGGCACAAGCTCTGCAAGGGGTTTTTCCGGTAAAAGGATTTGGCTCCTCGGACTGCCGCTGTACGTCTCACCTCATGCTGGTCCCTGAGAGACGCGGCAGGAAAATCAAGAAATGATGGTGAGACTGCACCCTGACAATCCTGATCAAGCGGCCACCACTGCGTTGGACAATCAAAAAACTGCTGCCTCTTCTTAGGCTCACACGGCCCGCGAGATTCGTTCCCAAACGCAAGGAGATCCATTCTGGGCGATTTTCTGGAAACGGCAATGATTTAGTATCTCGGCTTCACGGCATTTCATAAATAATAAATAATAGTTAGTATATCTGTCTGTCTGTCTGTCTGTCTTCACATGTGTTTCTGGTCATGTGTTCCGTTCAGATGGAGTGGGTTTGCATTCCTCCGTGAATGGAAATAAACGAAAAGACGCCTGAGACCCGATTGAAGCGATTTTGAGCTCGGTACGCCAATGAATCTGAAACAGATCTATTCATTTAATTATAAGATATTATTATTCTTTTTTTGACAAAGCTGGGAACCTTCTTGGACCTGGGGTGACTTACCTACCCAAGAGCCAGAGATAACCGATTGGCTTTCTAAACTAAAAGATATTTCCTGATCATCGACATTTCCTAACCGACCTAGATTCCTCCCAATAGACATCAGAGATTCCATTATTTCAGACTGCGCTGCCTCAGACAGGGATCCCCTGAGGCATGCGTATTCACGCTCACACATGTGAGCTTATCAGCCACGACTTATGCCTGGCCCTCGTGCGGCGAGCGTCAATAGCCCACCCGGCGTTTGTTCGGGTGAAGAACTTAGTTCCGTCATAGACTGAAGCGGTGGCGGGCGATTATGGAGGCCGAATATGGCTAAAAAAGAAGCACGTCAAATCAGGGCGAACCCAAGAGTTGAGGAGTACCCGTTTGAAATTTATTCAGAAATTTGCGATGACGTATTGGATTCAATTATAGCAACTGAAAAAGAACTCAAATTACTTCAACAAAACTGTGATGAGCTTGGGACTTATTTTTTCGATTATGATGTCCCTGATTTGTTAGAATTGAGGAACAGGTTGGAAGAAACTAGAAACCATTTAAGTCGTCAGAACTACTCTCTCGGGTATGGATCTAAATTGAACAAGATCCTCTATCCCCCATTGGACAGTTGAGACATCGTGTAAAGAAATATTTAATCTTAACAAGTTAGAGCGATCATTTTTTGTGCTACTAGTTGCGTCAAAACTTAACCTTTTGAACAGGTTTTTTTTGTCGGACTGTTGAACGTAAGCTTTATGGAGACGATCAATTCAAATAATGAAAGACAGAGGATTTAGACTTTATCGAAGAAGGTCTGATCTTCAGGCCTCGCCGCCTTTTCCTCCAAAAGGTCGGGCGGGGCACAAGTCGGGCATCGCCCGCATAAGAGCTGGAATGATCCGGCCAAAACAATATGGAGAAGAGAAAATGACTATCTCTAACCAACCTGCCGAGGAAGTTCTCGGCAACCAGCTTACGTTCACCCAAGTCGAGGACGGAACGGTTTATGTGCCTTTGAAGAGTCTCTGTGAATCCTTGAGAATTGATTACGAGAAGCAAAGGTCTAAAGTTAGGAATAGCAAGGACTTGCAAGCCGAGCTGGTGTCAGTGCCGGGAACGGACGGACGACACCGTAAGATGCTCTGCTTGCCTTTGGAAGCCATAGGCGAGTGGGCGTCCACCATCGCCCCCTCTGCCGTACCACCCGAAGTCAAAGAGGGGCTCATGAGCTATCTGGAAGAGCCTGACGAAGCCTTGGAGGCCCATGAGACCGGAGGGGCGGCAGCTGACCCAGGAATGATCCTGGTTACTCCTGACGAACTTGCGGAGCTTGTGGTACAGGCTGCAGAAGGGATGCTAAAGAGAATACTGGGGAACAATCTTCTTCCCAGACTCGATGAACTGAAGCGGATACGATTCGGGATGCTACAGAGAGAAATAGCTTTTATTGAGGATGTTGCTGCGGACTCACCTGCTTTCAGGGCCAAGGCTCGGACGTATATCGACTCTGCCAAAACCGATTACGAATTGTGGCTCGCTGATTTCGAGAAAGACACTTCACACAATCCCGTTCATTGATCGACAAGTCGCATACACCGATTGAATCCAGAGTGTGACGTTGGCGGAGACCCATAATCCGCAACCAGGCCGCGCCCAATGCTACCTCCAAGCATGGGCAGGGCACAAGCCGGGCATTGCCCGCATACGAGCTGGACAAGATCCAGCCGAAACATAATGGAGGAG
The DNA here is from genome assembly GCA_052146735.1 of Desulfomonilaceae bacterium. GTDB lineage: Bacteria > Desulfobacterota > Desulfomonilia > Desulfomonilales > Desulfomonilaceae > CAWBBA01. The sequence goes on from JBKQMK010000519.1 coordinate 34,960, forward strand.
AGTATGATTGACTCAAACCCACAAACCGTGGATTTCCTCGGCTACGAAATTGATTTAATTAAAGATGATGCTGCGAACTTGTATGTGCCACTGAAGAGACTATGTGAAGTTCTGGGAATTGATCACAGATGGCAAATCCAGAAGGCAAGAAACAAAGGAGAATTCGATGGCATGATACTGTCTGTGCCTGTGCAGAGGGGAAGGCAACGAAAGATGTTCTGCATGCCAGTGAAGAAATTGTATAGCTGGCTATTTCGTGTCGACCCCAACATCGTAAGACCAGAAATCCTTCCAAGACTATTAGATTACCAGGAAGAGGCCGGTCAGCAATTGGGCCACCGTCTTCAATATGGGATATCTATAAACCCACTAATGGAAGCAGAGAAAATAGAGAAAGCTCTCAGGGAGTCCTTAGCCAGAGCGATGGAAGAGAGGGTTCCAGATAGTCAGGACCCTAGGGAAAGACGATTCGAGTTACTGCGGACAGAAGTCGCACTGCTATCTCAGCTTATCAATGAACCGCCTCCCTATAGGAATAAGGCCATAGAATGTATTGAGGTTGCCAAAGAGAAATATGCTGAGTGGCTGATTGATTTCGATAGGGAAACATCAGCTGAAATGATTATTTGATGGACAATGAGAGTGCGCTGAGGAATTCAGAACTTATGATTAAACTATCAGATTAATTGCTAAATCGGCCTCGCTCACTGTTCCCTCCAACAGAGACGGGGCACAAGGCGGGCGCTACAGCCTGCACCGAAGCGGGATATCAAATCCCGTGGGTTCAAATGGAGGTCAGCATGAATGCTGAACGAAGGAAAGAAACAGGCGAATGGAAAAGAGGATATTGTTATTCCGAGACTTTTGACCGCAGAGGATGTTGCAGAGATTCTGGGAATTACTGCCGAAGAAGTGGATCACCTCGCTGACGACGCCCGGCTGGGGCACGTGGCGTTAACTGATACCAAGAAGGCGTACACCATGGACCTCGTAGCGGAGTTCATTGAAGGAGAAACGTATGGGCGGCACTGGAGGTAAGATGAAATTAAGTTAGAGTGTGAAAACTTCTGATAGAAGCAATATGGTACCAGCGTGAGTAGATAGATGCTTCAGGCCTCGCCGCCTTTTCCTCCAAACGGCGGCAAGGCACAAGGTGGACTCCGGTCCGCACCGAAGCGGGATATCGAATCCCGTGGGTACATAAGGAGGACAGCATGAATGCTGAACGAAGAGAAGAAACAGAGGAATGACGAAAAGCGTGTTCCTATCCCACGACTTTTGAGCGCCAAAGATGTTGCAGAGATTCTTGGAATTAGTGTGAAGACGGTTAATAAGCTGGTGCGTGAAGGAAAATTGGGATGCGTCCAGGTCACAACAAGAGGAAGAAGATTTAGTGACGAACAGATACGGGATTACATCGAATCCCGCAGCTCCAAGCTTCAAATTGACAGAACAATACCTGAGCGCGTAAAATCTTCCCCACCGAAAGGGGGTGAGAAATCGTCGAGGGTTTTCAACAGGGCGGATCTTCTTAAGGAGATACGCTCATGGCAGTAAAGAAGAGAGGAAGGGTTTACTATCTTAGAATTCGTCCTTTTGATGGCAAACTCATCAACGT
>JBKQMK010000520.1:0-8876 GCA_052146735.1 Desulfomonilaceae bacterium
GAGTCTGCAATTTCGGAGAGAAAATACAAGCGGAGCAGTCATTTGTCGGGAAGGTCTTGTCTAGCTGAGCCATTACCCCACCGATACAGGGTTTCTCCTCAACCAGGTATACTTTGAAGCCTGACTCTGCCAGGTCCAGTGATGCCTGAACTCCGCCTATGCCCCCGCCAACCGTCATTATTGCGCCAATTTTTTCAGTCACGATTCCGCTCCAAAATGATGCTCGGAAATTAACCGGTGTTTCAATGCCTGCTGAATGAACTTAAATCAGTCCTTTTGCAGCGAGCACATTCTTAGGTGAGACCATGTGCTTGTCAAACCATGCGGTAGAGCGCGGGCTTGCGAAGGCCACACCTATAAGCTCCGTCAGGTAGAGGATCGGTACCTCGTAGAGCTTCCCGGTCTCCCGCGAGATGTCCGCCTGGCGGGTATCCAGGTTCGCCTGGCACATGGGGCACAGCGTCACCATTGCATCGGCTTGTACACTAAGCGCCATGTCCAGAAGCTTGCGGGAGAGTTTGAGCACCAGGTCCGTACGGGTCAGGGCAAGCGAGCCCCCGCAGCAGTCAGTCTTATAAGGCCAGCTCAATACCTCCGCGCCCAGGGCCTCGAGTATGTGGTCCATCTGCATGGGATTCTCAGGGTCAACAGGCTCCACCACCTCTACAGGACGTACAGCCAGGCAGCCGTAGTACGGTACCACCTTCAGACCGGAGAGGGGCTTTACTATGCGTTCCTTCATGCGTTTGAGTAATTCGTCAATATGGAACATGTCCATACCGGAGATCACCTTGATCTCACCCTTGAAGGGGAATCTCTTGGAAAGCTCCTCGTCCTCCATGATACGCCTGGATGCAGCTTTCATCCTCACATGGCAACCCGCACAGGGGGCAACCACATCCATGCCGAGCTTCTCCGCGGTCATCAGGTCTGTGGCAGGGAGCGCGGCCTCGAGATACACATCGACCATGTGGGCTGATGAGGCGCCGCAGCATGTCCAGTCCGGGATCTCACGCAGGGTAACGTCAAGCTTCTCGGCAGAGTACCTGAACGATTCATCCAATTCCTGCGCGCTGCCGGTTAGGGTGCATCCGGGGTAGTAACTGAATTCCATGATCTATCCTTGTACGTAGAGAATTCGGGAGAATGCCTATTTCATTCCAGAGTTCTTGAAGACTTCCTTCACCTCACCCATGTGCTTTGAGCGGTGGGGCAAGAGATGTATCTTCCCTTTACGGAACATCTTCCAGCCTAATTCCATGTCGGAAAAGTAACTCTTGGTCTTCATCTTGTACATGCCAATGAGAAACAGCTCGTGAACACGGCCGAAGGTACGGATGGTCTTGAGAAACGCGGTGTGAAACGTAGGAACCTCAGAGTCACCACCAGTGGCTATGTGCTCTCTGAGCACCTGGTGGCGGATCGGGTCCAACAGGGCAGGCACATCAATGCCGTTGGGGCACCTGGCTCCGCAGGTGTGGCAGGTGAGACACAGCCAGATGCTCTTGGATTTCACTATCCGGTCCATGTTCCCCAGGACCGCAAGGCGTACAAGCTGATGCGGGAGAAGATCCATCTCCGGGGCCACAGGACAACCCGCAGAGCACTTGCCGCATTGATAACATTGATGAATCACTGAAGATAAATCCCCCACCGGCGGGGATACCTTGGTGGAGGGCATATTCAAGCCGGATTGCTGCATCTCTTTCTCCTGTTGTGAGGATCACCCCTTGGCAGGCAGCAACCCTCACGTTGGGTCTTCCGGACCTATATACTCGAGTCTAAGAGGCGGCTTCCAGAAGTGAATCGATCTCCTGGAATACCTGATCGTCTCTGAAATGTTGTAGCTCTATGGCCTTGCCGGGACACACCGAAGAGCAGATTCCGCAACCCTGGCACAGGGCCTCCAAAATTTCCGCCTTGTGGTCCTCGTTGATGCGGGGCGCGCCGTACGGGCACAGTCGGACGCAGGTCAGACACGCGGCACATTTTGAGGGATCCACCTTGGAAATAACTCCCGGGAATGTCAACTGCTTTTGACTGAGCAGGATCGACGCTCTTTGAGCAGCCGCGGTTGCCTGGGCTATGGATTCATCGATCGGCTTGGGATAATGGGCAAGGCCGGCCAGGAACACTCCTTCAGTGGTGAAGTCCACGGGACGCAGCTTCATGTGGGCTTCCATGAAGTAGCCCTGTGAATTCACCGTGACCTTAAAAAGTTGGCCCAGTTCCTTGTTGGATTCAGCCGGGTCGATGGCCGCAGCCAAAACAAGTATATCAGCGGGGATTTTGATGTCTTCGTCCAACACGAGGTCACGCACCACAACGTTGACTCTGTCACCTTGGGCTTCTACTCGGGGCTTCGCCTCGGGGTCATATCGGACGAAGATTGTGCCCGCGCGACGCGAGTCCGTATAGAACTTTTCCAGAAGCCCGTAAGTTCTCAAATCCCTGTAAAGAATGTAATTTTTCACATCGGGATTGATCTCTCTAAGGCGCTCGGATAGCCGGACCGACCCTTGGCAGCAGATCTTGGAACAGTAAGGACGCTCTTCGCATCGCGACCCCACGCACTGGATGAAGACAGCTGTCTTTATGTCTTTAAGCTTGGGATCTCCGGCAATAATGCGCTCTTCCAGTGAGTGGTGCGTTTCGACGGCTGCATGCTCCCCGTAGAGGTACTCTTTGGGTTTCGATTCAACCGCGCCAGTGGCAATGACAGCCGCGCCGAACTCAACGTCGCGCGGGGCTTCACCGTCACCGGTTATCCTGCCTTTGAAATGGCCCACATGCCCAGTCAGATCAGAAAATGCGGCCTTCTTGAATACCTCGATTTTGGGGTGGGCCTCCACCTTTGCAACGAGATCCGTAAGAAACGGCTTAATCTCTTCGCCGTGAATGGTCTTTTCGATCGACAGGGCATTACCACCGAGCCGCTCGCTCTTTTCGGCAAGATAGACCTGGAATCCCTGGTCTCCCAGGTTCAGCGCGGCAGCCAGGCCGGAAATGCCTCCACCCAAGACAAGGGCGTTGGAGACTACGTCCATTTTGGATTTCTGTAACGGCGCCAAAAGCCGGGCTCTTGCAACCGCCATTCTGGCCAGATCCATGGCTTTAAGAGTGGCTTCTTCCTTGTGCGATGCGTGGACCCACGAGCACTGATCACGAATATTGGTCATCGTGAAGAGATACGGGTTCAGTCCGGCCTTCTCCATGGTGAGCTGGAACATCGGCTCATGCGTCCGAGGACTGCACGCGGAGACCACAACCCGGTTCAGATTGTGTTCTTTTATGATTTCGAGGAATTGTTCCTGCGTATCCTGAGAGCACGTGAAGAGCCGTTCATCTGCGAATACCACGTTCGGAAGGGTCTTCACGTGTTCCACAACCTTGGGCACATCCACTACGTTGGCAATGTTGATACCACACCGGCAAATGAAAACGCCGATACGCGGCTCTTCCCCGGAAACATCGCGCTGTGGAGGAAATTGCAGCTTGGTGGTCAGAGAATTGCGCGCGGATGTGAGAAGTCTCGAAGAGGCCCCCGCCGCTGCCGAGGCTTCCATGACCGTCTGGGGAATATCTTTAGGACCCTGGAACATGCCCGCAGCAAAGATCCCCGGCCTACTTGTCTGAATTGGCTCGAAAGAGGTAGTGGAACAGAACTCCGATTCGTTCAGCTCGATGCCTATCTTTTGGGCAAGCTCTCGCGACTTTGCAGATGTTTTGAGCCCGACGGCGAGTACAACCATGTCGAACGTCTCAGTTGTGAGCTTTTGGTTTTCATTCAAGTAGATAATGCTGAGATTATGGGTCAGCGGATCTTCCACGACTCGACTTATCATGGAACGGACAAAGCGAACCGCGCCTCCATTCTTTGCACGCTCGTAATAAGCGTCGAAGTCCTTTCCATAAGCTCGAATATCCATATAGAATATCGTGGGCTCTATATTGGCATCATGTTCCTTGGCGATCACTGCTTCTTTAATGGAAGCCATACAACAAATCGAGCTGCAATGGGGCATTCCCTTCTGGGGGTCTCTTGAGCCGACGCACTGGATCCATGCCACCTTATTCGGATGCTTGCCGTCAGACGGGCGTTTGACCTCTCCCGCATTCGGCCCCGAAGCGCTCAGCATGCGCTCGAACTCCATGTTCGTGAGAACATTGGGAGCAGTGCCGTACGAAAACTCTCCGCGGACCTTTTCAGGCTCGATCATCTCGTAGCCTGGTGAGAGGATGATTGTCCCGACCTCCACATCCATGAACTCATCCTGCATGGTATGGTCTATCGCTTGTGCGGGACATGCCTTGACGCATTCCATACATTCGGAACAGACACCGCAATTGAGACACCGATTCGCTTCACGCTGAGCTTCGTCTTCGGGGAAGGCAAGCTCCACTTCTTCAAATCCTTTGCGTTCGGATAGATGTAGTTCCGGGCTTTGGGCTCTTGCTTCCGACCGGATATCCGGAATAGGAGGATATTCTTGATGCTCCGGCATCTTCACGGGTCTACCCGCGGCCATATCAGCCCCTTGGAGGTAGCGTGAGATGGATTCCGCAGCTTCTCTGCCCGCGGCTACGGCTTCGACGACTGTCGCAGGTCCTGTTCCCGCGTCGCCACCTGAGAAGACGCCATCGATGGACGTAGCGTATGTAACGGGGTCTACGTGTATGGTATTCCAGCGGCTTCTCTCCAAATCGGAGATACTGTCCCAAATCTGGGGATCTATGATCTGACCTATCGCGGGAACAATCGCATCAGCCTCCACGACGAACTCCGACCCCCCGATGGGAATGGGTCTCCTGCGGCCCGATTGGTCGGCAGGGCCGAGTTCCATTTTGATGCACTTGAGGCCGGTCACTTTTCCGTTGCCCATAACTTCTACCGGCGCCGCCAGGAATTGAATCTTGGCTCCTTCAGCAACGGCTGCGGTCACTTCTTCTTCAAACGCGGGCATTTCGTCTCTGGACCGGCGGTAAAGAATTGTGACTTCACTTCCTAGACGACCGAGTGTGCGCGCGGCATCGATGGCAACGTTACCGCCGCCTATCACCACGGCCTTTTTGATACCATCAACCGGTTTACCCAGGGCCGCTTGCCGCAGAAAATCAACTCCCTGGATCACTCCGTCCGTATCTTCTCCCGGGATGGCCAATTTTGCGCCCGCCTGGCAACCCACTGCCAGATATGTCGCTTTGTAGCCTTCCTTCTTAAGGTCTTGCAAAGTCACGTCCATACCAAGGACGGTGTTGGTTTTGGCTTCCACTCCCAGGTTAAGGATGTGCTGGATCTCCTGTTCGAGTATATCTCTGGGCAGCCTGTATTCAGGAATTCCCACGCGAAGCCAACCGCCCAGCACCGGACCCGCCTCAAAAATCGTGACCTTATACCCTTCTAAGGCCAGATAATAGGCGGCTGAGAGACCTGCAGGTCCGGAACCTACGACTGCTACTTTTTCTTCCCGTGGAGTTATTTCAGGGACTTGCAGGTTTGAATAGTCTACCTGATCCGCCGCGAAGCGTTTCAATTTGCAGATGGAAACCGGCTGATCTTTTTCTCCCCTACGGCAAACCTTTTCGCAGGGATGGGGACAAACGCGACCCAACACGCCGGGTAAAGGCAAACTTTTGTATATTAGCTCGACTGCTTCTTTGTATTTGCCCTGGCTGATAAGCGCCACATACCCCTGGACATTGATATGGGCCGGGCACGCCATCACACAGGGAGCGCGGTCATATTTTTCAATTACAAAGGTCTGGGGGATGGTCTGGGGGAAGAGCCTATAGGTGGCGGCTCGCTTGCTCAATTTCTGATCGAATTCGTTGGGCACATGAACGGGGCAAGCGGTGGCGCAGTCTCCGCAGGCCTTGCACCTGTCCTTGCGGATATGGCGGGATTTTTGCCGGATTTTTACCTGGAAATGCCCCTCTTCACCCTGGATATCTTCCACTTCACTGTAGGAGAGAAGCTCTATATTCGGATTCTGTCCCACGGTGACCAATTTCGGAGAGAAGATACAGGTGGAGCAATCGTTGGTGGGGAAGGTCTTGTCGAGCTGGGCCATTCGCCCACCGATGCCCGTCTGACTTTCGACGAGATATACTTTGTAACCCGACTCCGCCAAGTCCAACGAAGCCTGCACTCCGGCTATTCCGCCTCCGACGATAAGAGCCGCACCTACTACGTCCTTTGCTTCGGCCATAGTATTTTCACCTTCCGCCAGTTTTCTAGTGATTTTATGATTACGATGGAGTTACTTCAATTTACCAGTGCGGGCACTAACTGTCAACTGTTGACGTCACCTGGAAACAATCATTCAGCTGAGGCTGAACCCAGTAAGCCGGCACTTCGCCGAACCATGACCTATTCAGTCATTCTCGCGCAAACGGGAATCCGGAAGATTTGTGGCGGCTGTGTATTGGTGTCACCCTATTTGTCAGATTGATGAGTCAGCATACTCGCTTATTCGTTTTCGGGTCGCCTGAAGGAAGGCGGCATCAACCCCCGGCTCTGCTGCCGGAAGCAATGTGCAGTTCTGGAAAAGGGGCTCTTTATCTATGGGGTAACGACTTGCTTTCACCGCTTTCGACCAGATTTCGGTCCCGGGTATGGGAGAGTATTCGGCCAGCTTGGGGAAGGCCCCTGCTAGCAGGACGCGTTCTGCATCGTCTTCAATTACTGCCTTTGATTGACCGGGGAGGCCCACGAGGAGATATGCGCCAATCTGTTCTCTCGAAAACCCCGCTTCCTTGAGGTTCGCAACGGCTTTCAGAAAGCTCTGAATATCGGTCTTGCCGCCCGTACGCGCATGGAACTCGTCAGATGAACTCTCCAGACCCAATCTGATGGTTTCAAAGCCTGCTCTCTTCATGGCTGATGCGACACTGCGATCTATTGCCGAGGCGTGTAAACCGTTCGGAGTATGCCATCTCATGCCCGGAACTCTCTTTGCAGCGGCCTCCAGAATCGGTAGTGCGTGACGGGCAGGATCCACAAGAAAGGCATCGTCGTACAGGGCTATGTCCTGGACCCCGTACCGAATCGCGGTTGCTTCTATCTCCTCGATGACAACCGCAGGGTTTCGTCTCACAAACGCTGGGCTCATTATTCTGGATGCGCAGTATGCGCAGTTGAATGGACACCCCCGCGATGTCAGCAGAGGCAGAAATCTCACGTGGCGCATCAGATCCAGACAGGGGCTGAATTCAAGCTCAGCAGGATCTTCATCAGGGCTAACGCCGACCCCTGTCTTCCTGTAAAGTGCCTGTCCTAGAGCCCTCTCCCCAGGACCCACCAAAACTTCGCCCGCACCACAGCGCTCTCGGGCATGCTCCGGCAGAAGAGAAGCGTATATTCCGCCCAACAAGATGGGCGCCTGGGGAAAGATCGCGCGCAACAATTGAATGGCCTCCTGCACCCCAGGGTACCAGTAGGTCATTAGGCTGGTCACCAGAATTGCACGAGGAACCGGCATGCTTTCCAGGTCCTTCTTTATAAATTCAGGGTGCACTCCGTACCTGCAGTATGTTCTGGGAACCCCCTCCAGGGCCCCAGGTTTGGGGATGGAGGTCCTGTGTAAATGCCCGTGCGAAAAGGCCTTAGCCTTTATCGGCCCCATTTCCGGATGGTCCCGGTCAAGACAGTCCACGAGCCGGGGCTCCCATCCACAACGCCTCAGCCTTGTTGCAAGGACCAGGAGACCCAGAGGCCGCGCCCAGAGATCGTAAGCGGCAAAGTCATGGATCCACGGATTGACCAGGAGTATCACCGGTCTTTTCATCGTTTGTTTGCCTCTGAGCTTTTCTTTTGATAGTCTTTAGGCAAAGTTGAGACCTCAGTGCGGCACTTTACACGATTTGGCGATCAGTCGGAAAGCTCGTGCCGCCAATCTGGAGTACGAAAAAGGTCGTATACGACTATAAATGTTGATCGGGCCGAGACCGACCCCATTCCTGTGCCGGACTCTATGGAGGTTATATCCCGTGTTTGGTATCAAAGATTTGTTACAACAGGCGCAAGGACTGCAAGCCAAAGTTACTGCCCTGCAAGAAGAATTGGCAGAGAGAACAGTCACCGGTAGTGCCGGTGGCGACATGGTCCAGATCACGGCAAACGGGGCTCAAGAGATCGTATCTATAAAGATTGAAAAAGAGCTTCTCTCGCCTGACGATCCTGAATTTCTTGAAGACCTTATTGTTGCCGCGGCTAACGACGCCCTGAAAAAATCCAAGGAACTGATGACCCAAGAAATGTCGAAACTCACCGGAGGGCTCCGTATACCGGGCTTGACCTGATGTGGTAATTGAGGACGACAATTGATCGGTCCGCTGGAAATACTTGTAAAGTCCCTGAAACGGCTCCCCGGAGTCGGGGAGAAGACTGCCACGCGCTACGCCTTTTACATGCTCAATGCGAAAAAGGAAGAAATTGGGGAACTGATCAGGGCTATCAGAGACGTTAAAGAGAAACTGCGTCTCTGCTCACGATGTTTTCATTTGACGGATGTGGACCCGTGTCCCATCTGCTCGGACTCGAAAAGGGATGCAAGCCGTCTCTGTGTCGTGGAAACCCCTCTTGACCTCATGGCCATCGAAAAAGCAGGTTATTTTAGGGGGCTCTACCATGTGTTGCATGGTCTGCTCTCCCCTCTGGATGCTATCGGCCCTGAGGACATACGCTTCTCGGAGTTTCTGGAGCGAGTTCAAAAGGAAAAGATTGCTGAAGTGATTCTCGCGCTTAATCCGACTGTCGAGGGAGAATCCACAGCCGGCTATATTCGTGATCGGCTCAAAGGTTCAGGTACAATTGTCTCCCGCATTGCGTACGGCATTCCCGTGGGCGGTTCCCTGGAGTACGCAGACCCTCTCAC